>JAAZLD010000048.1 GCA_012799495.1 Desulfitobacterium sp.
ATTACGAATGGCTTAATTTAAACCGAACTTTTTTAAAAGCTTGATGTTTATGGGAGTGCCACTTAGAGACTATTTAATAAGTAGTAGCTAGTGGCCTCCCTTTTTTATAAAGTGGAACAAAGTTTCAAAATGAATTTTTCTTAGAAAGAGGGATTTTCAAAAAAGGCCTACTCGATATTGAAAATCATTATCAATCAGTGTATAGTAATAATAAGTGAATTAGGAAACTTCTTTACAAAATACTATATAAGGGGTGTGAGTTTAATGAGTATCCTACTCATTGGTGGACTTGATCGTATGGCAAAGGATTACATACATATTGGCTCAAAACGTGGGCATAATGTCAAAGTATATACTCAACTCCCTACACGTTTTGAAAAAGTAATGGGAGAGCCTGATGGAATCGTTCTTTTTACTGGAACAGTCTCTCATGCCATGGTAAAAGTAGCAGTGAAATATGCTAACAATCGGAAGATACCTCTTATTCGCAGCCATAGTAGTAGTTTAACTGCTTTAGAAAGAGAGTTAACAAAACTTGAAGAGTGTGCTATCGCCTAATAAAGTGTTTATAGAACAAGGGGGATGACTAAATGAATTCAAGGGGGATAACTAAATGAATGAACTTAGAATTAAAGATTTTTATGGAGTATTAAAAACCTTTAGCGATTGGGAATATCTTTTTTATAAAATTCAATACGATATCGCCCCTACTTTAGCAGGAATAAAACCATCTTCCTTGATGACTTTTCATAACCATAATCGCAGACTCCTCAGTCTTTGGGATCGCTTTAAAGAAGAAATTTGTAAACAGCTAGACATCTACTATTATGAATTAGGAAGAAAAAATCAACGAGTCATGGTCTTATTTTATCGTGATGAGGGATTGGCTAACTGTCTTAACATAGGGAAAAATAGAGCTTTCCTTGTAGAGCAAGGGTATAGGGAAAGAGAAACTATTGAAGAAAGCTTATCCTTTCTAAAAGAACGTTTTCAAGAGGAATGTCCTCATGAATTAGGGGTGTTTTTAGGGTATCCCATCGAAGATGTCATCACTTTTATTGAAAGTAAAGGTGCTCCTTCCTTAGTCTGTAAGTATTGGAAAGTATACCAAAATGTGGAGAATGCTCTAAAGATCTTTGCAGCCTATGATCGAGAAAGAGCCAAAGTTATTAATGCTGTTCTACAGAAACAAAAGAGAAGAAAGATAGCTTAGATATGCTAGCCTAGTCAAGTCCCATAAGCACAGGATAATCAGACCTGTGTTTTTTTATGACCTTTTTTCACCTAGCAAAAATCCATCCTGAGCATAGGATAAATAGGATGGAGGTGAAAGATTGGTTACGAAAAATGAAATACAGTAATGCCTGATTAATTCCTCGAATTTTGTAAGTGAAGGAATAGAAGAGATTCTTAAAGGAAAAATTGGCTCAGAACATGGAGTATCCTCTAGTCCTGGAGCAACAGCTCTAGCTTCCCTTGCTTTGCTTGCCCTGGGAGGGGAGTTTCAAGGAGCCCAGATGAGAGGAATACAGTGGCTCGGAAAAGATTACAGAGGTGGCTGGTGAACCTTCCCGGAATTTACCGGCACACCACCAGAAATAACCGTTATAAACCACGATACCATCCCTTCGCTTACGAAAGGCGTGGTTAGGGCATAAACGGAAACATTCAGGATTAGCACAATGATTGCAAGATTTGGAGAGATAATATTTTATAATTCCTCCTCCTCTTTCAAATTCAACGGGAACTACTTTCCGTATAAAAACCCCCGTTGGCAAATTATGATTAAGGCTGCAGGCTGCCTGACAAGCTCGACAGCCTAAGCAGCGGTTTGGGTTAAAAATAAAAGCTTTTTGAGCCACACTATCCCACCCTTGTTAGATTTACAAAGCAGTTATTATAAGCAAATCCTCTACTTCCAAAACTAATCTCTCCTAGATCCGTTTCTGAGAAGCTAACAAGACTATTGATTTCCTTACCGTTTCTGTCAACCACTCCCATCCAGGTAACTACCAGATCTTGAGGGATGGATAGTGAAAAGGAAATGTACATTTCAATTTCTCCCATTTGGTTATAGATTTTTACAATATCTCCTTCCCGGAGGTTTATTAAGCGTCCTACTTGAGGATGGATGAGGAGGAAAGGCTTTTTGAGCAAGGAGCGAGGAAGCTGGAGATTATAGAACTGAGAATTAAGAGTGGCATAAGAGCGAACTACAAGGAGACGGAATGGATAAGAGGAGGATGAGGAAACCTGTGGTGAAGGATTAGGTAAGGGAGGTAACCCTAAATTTTCTGCTGTTCGGGAGTAAAACTCATATTTTCTGGAAGAGGTAGGAAATTGATAGTCTTGCCAGGGAACCGAGGGTAGTTTTATTCGGGAATAGCTTTTTGCTAATTCTCGATAATCAGAAATCCCCAGCATATCATAGGCTTCTAGGCTTAATTGGCTCTCTAGCCACTCTCCTTCGTTCTCTAAGGAAGGAAAAGTGGATAGTCCTGGTTTTAGTTCATGAAGAATGTTGACCAATCCATTCATAATCGCAAAATCTGATCTACTTTCTCCTAGAGGGGGAATAGCTTTTTCATTCATCCCTACTCCATAATGCCAAAAGGATATAATTACGTCTTCATGTTCAAAGGGAGAGGAAACTGGGAGGAAGTAATCAGCCATCTGAGCTGTAGAGGTGAGAAACTGATCCGCTACTACCACTGTCTCAATCTCCTTTAAGGCTTCTTTCACTGCCGTGGAATCGGGGTCTTGGGAAACAGGATTGCGCCCGGCAACCCATAAGAACTTTAAAGGAGGATCTAAGGAATCTAATCTGGTATACCAGTCTAAGCCCAGGTGCCGGTGAGAGGGATGGATTTTTTGGTAGGGAGTATGGTATTGAGCATGATCCCCTGCCTGGAGGATTTGATCATAAGATAGGTAATGAACATTTCCCCCGGCTTTGCCAATATTGCCTGTTAGGGCGGCAAGGGCATCGATAGCTCGGACACTTTGTCCTCCCGTTAGCCCTCTTTGCACACCTATCCCTATCCAAATAGTAGCAGGTTTAGCTGTACCATAGAGGTGAGCTAGTTTGTGTATTTTTGGTAAAGGGATACCTGTTAGAGAAGCAACCTCATCGAGATCAACCTTTTTTAAAAAATCCCGATATTTAGGCCATCCTGTAGTATAGTTATTTAGAAACTCATGATCCAATAAATCTTCCGAGACTAAGATTTTAGCAATTCCTAAAGCTAGATGCCCATCTGTTCCTGGACGAATCTGAAAATAGTGATCGCTGCGAGCTGCAGTAGCTGTAAATACCGGATCTATCACTACAATTTGACTGCCATTTTCCTGTGCATCTAGGATAGAGGCCATCTGATGGATGGCAGTCCAGGCCGGATTTGCCCCCCAAATGAGGATTAAGCGAGAGTTTACCATGTCTTCTGGAGGGGGTTTCTTATATGAGCCATAATTGAGATTTAGAGCATCCATTCCTGTAGCCTCACAGGGAGTTCCTAAAATTGTGGTAACAGGTCCAAGGGAATGAAAGAAGGCCTCCACGCTTTTGCTCTGTAGGCCCATTGTTCCTAGGTATTTACTTAAACAGACAGGTAATAAATCACCATACTCCTCCTTGATTCTAACTAATATGGTAGCAATTTCCCTGAGGGCTTTCTCCCAGGAAATCACTTCCCATTTGCCAGAACCTTTTTCTAGCTGTTTTAGAGGTTGAAGAATTCGCTCAGGAGAATAAACTTTTTCCAGCTGAGCATAACCTTTAGCACATAACTTACCTCCGGTGTAGGGATCCTTTGGGTCACCTTTTATTTCAACAATGCGACCATTTTGAACTTTAGTTAAAAGTCTACAGGAAGCAAAGCAATCAGCAGGACAAATATTATGGTATATAGTCAAATGCTAAACCTCCTTTTATAGAAATGAGGAGCGAGTGCTAGAAATGAAGGAAAGTGCCTGAACGCACATATACGAACATTAGATATATTTCGACAAAAAGCACATTATACCTCCTTCCAGGAAGGGAGCCACTTGAGCCATGGGTGAGCCAGAGGGACAGGTTAAATGGCACACTTGCTGTGCCATTTAACCTGTCCCTCTGGCTCACCTCCCTCTGGCTCACCTGTTATAAAAAGTAAGGAGAGGATTTGTAGGAATATAAGATGGATATGAAGAAATAAACAGAGACATCAAAAGATTAAAAGTAGTTATGAAGAAGTGACTAAAAAGAAATAACAGAATAGTGAGGGATCCTGATGAAAAAATATATCCTAGCTTTAGATCAAGGTACAACTAGTTGTCGTGCTATTCTCTTTGATAAAGAATCCAATATCGTTGGTATTGCTCAAAAAGAGTTTACCCAGATTTTCCCCCAACCTGGTTGGGTGGAACATGACCCTGAGGAGATCTGGAGTACTCAGTACGGAGTGATTGCTGAACTCTTAGCTCGCCACCAAATTAACCTAGAGGAGATTGCTGGCATAGGAATTACTAACCAAAGGGAAACTACTGTCCTCTGGGAGCGGTCCACAGGGAAACCTATTCATAATGCCATTGTCTGGCAGTGTCGTCGGACAGCAGCTCTTTGTGATGAGTTGAAAGAGAAAGGTTTGGAACCTATTTTTAAAGAAAAAACCGGTCTGGTATTAGATGCTTATTTTTCCGCCACCAAAATTCGTTGGATTCTCGACCAGGTTCCCGGTGCTCAGGAAAAGGCTGAACAAGGAGAATTATTATTTGGCACAATAGATAGCTGGCTAGTCTGGAATCTTACGAAAGGTCAATGCCATGTCACGGACTATACTAATGCCTCCCGAACTTTACTTTATAATATTAGTACTTTAGAGTGGGATGAAGAACTTCTTAGCTACTTAAATATTCCTCGGGTTATGCTACCAGAAGTAAAACCATCCAGTCATATCTATGGTGAAACAGTGCCTGAAGGATTTTTCGGACATTCAATTCCCATCGCAGGAATAGCTGGAGACCAACAAGCAGCCTTATTTGGCCAAGCTTGCTTTGAGCCGGGCATGGCTAAGAACACTTATGGAACTGGCTGTTTTATGCTTCTCAATACGGGAGAAAAAGTTTATAATTCACAACACGGTTTGGTTAGTACTATAGCCTGGGGGATTGACGGTAAAGTTATCTATGCCTTAGAAGGTAGTGTTTTTGTGGCAGGAGCAGTTATCCAATGGCTAAGAGATGAACTAAAACTCCTGGAAACAGCAGCTGATTCCGAGTATTTTGCAGGGAAAGTACCTGATAATGGTGGTGTTTATGTAGTACCAGCCTTTACAGGTCTAGGTGCCCCTTATTGGGATATGGAAGCTCGGGGAGCCTTCCTGGGACTTACTAGAGGAAGTAATAAGAATCATATTATCCGGGCAGCAATAGAATCCATGGCTTATCAAACTCGGGATATTTTAGAAGCTATGATCGCAGATGCAAAACTCCCCCTACAACTTCTAAAAGTTGATGGAGGAGCAGTAGTTAATAATTTGCTTATGCAGTTTCAGGCTGATATCTTAGGAGTTTCGGTGGAAAGACCTTTTTGTATCGAAACTACAGCCCTAGGAGCTGCTTATCTAGCAGGACTTGCCACAGGATTTTGGAGTAAGGAAGAACTAGTCCTTAAAGCCAAAATAGATCGGACTTTTACCCCTCAAATGGCTGAGGACGAAAAGGAAAAACTCTATGCAGGGTGGAAAAAAGCCGTCAAGCAAGTAATGAGCTAAGAAATAGGTTATGAGCAAATAGACAAATTAGCTTTTTCAACTAGATAATCGATTAATAATCGAGCCTCAGGAGTGGGAACCACTCCTTTTTTCTTTATGACATAAGTACCCCAAGTAGTGTTCTCGAGGTGAAGGGGAAGTACCCTGATAGAAGGATTAGCTACTGAATTGATGGTCTGGATGTGACAAAAGGAAACAGCAAGATTATTGGCTACCATATTATTAGCTACATTTGAATCGTGAGTCACTAAAAAGAAATCAGGATATGAGTGAACCTCATGGCATTTTTCCATAAAGAGAGAATGCATATCACACACATCCCCTAAAGAAACAAAGGGTTGCTTATGGAGATCAGCAGGGACTAGGTATTCAAGATTTGCAAGAGGATTATCTTTGGAAATTTGAAAATAGATTTGCCCCTCTTGAATTAAATCATAATCATAATCCTCAATTTTTTCGGGAGATGAGCCAAGGAGTCCAATTTCTACTTCCTGTGATTCAATCATTCTTTTTACATCTGTATCGAATATCTCTTCAAATATCAATTCAATTTCTGGGTAGTTCCTTTTAAAATCTACAAATAATTTAGGTGAGAGGGCATTTAAGGTTCCTAGGCCAATGGCAATTCGGATTCGGATCTTTTTATTTTTGCTTTGCTGGTCAATATACTCCTCAAACTCATTGAATCCTTGAACGAGGGGAATGGCCTTTTTCAACATGTTCTTACCGAAGGGAGTTAGCTCTAACCTGCTTTTATCTCTTATAAATAGGTCAGTACCGCACTTCTTTTCAAGTTCCCGGATGGACTTCGATAAGGCCTGCCGAGAAATAAAAAGTTGCCTAGCAGCCTTAGTTATATTTAAGGTATTAGAAACTGCAACAAAATAACGCAAATCTTTAATATCCATAATCAAGCCTCCATTTCGAACAGTGAAGCAACTTTTAGATGACACTGGGGGAAAAAATCATCTGCTTCATACCCACTATTGTGAATGTTATAATTATATCAAGCCTGCAGGAAATAGACAACTATGTCACAATATGTCGATTTTGGGGAGGTATTATTATGGAAAAGAAATCTACAGGTTTTAGTCGCAGAAGTTTTCTTAAAGGTGCAGCGGCAAGTGCAGTTGGTATTGCAGCATTAGGATTAACTGGCTGTGGAACAAACAACTCTGAAAATGGGGAAAAGAACCAAGAAAATCAGACACCTAAAAATATATCAGAGACCATTACAGCTGATATTGTTGTAGTTGGGGCTGGATCCTCTGGTGTTTGTGCTACAGTTCAAGCAGCTCAATTAGGGGCTAAAGTAGTTCTCTTAGAAAAGAACTCCTTCTTAGGTGGGAACGGTGCCGGTACAGAAGGTATGTTTGCTGTTGGTAGTCGGATGCAACAAGAGTTAGGTGTAGGCACAGAGATCAATTTCCGTGATGTTATTGCTACAGAAGGAGAATTCTTTAACTATAGAATCAACTCACTATTCTGGAAAGACATGGTTGAAGCTTCCGCCGATAACTTAAATTGGCTCATAGATTGTGGAGTACCCTTTTCCGGTGTAGTAGATAACTACCATGGATTAGGAAAAATCAATGCTTTCCATTGGTTTAAGGAAGGCAATGGAAAACATTATATTGACGCTATGATCAATAAAGCTGAGGAATTGGGTGTTGATGTAAGGATTAAAACACCAGCTAAAGACCTTGTTTTAGACAACGGCAAGGTTGTTGGAATTTATGCAGAAAAAGAGGACGGTAGCTTTTTACAGATTGATTGTAAAGCAGTAATCCTTGCTTCCGGTGTCTATGCTAATAATGAGGAAATGATGAAAGAGCGAGGTTATGACTTAACCTATAGCATTAACCATGGACTACCTGGCCATGATGGTGACGGATTGAGAATGGCTATAACAGCAGGCGGAGCAGATGTCTCCCGTGAAAGGTGCTTCTTAAGAGAACCATACTCTCATGGTATTAACTTCTTTGGGTCTATGACTCAAGCTATCCACAGAGGAGGTCCTTTCCTTTGGGTTAACGAAGATGCGGATCGTTATGTAAACGAAGCCTGTGGAGCTATTACCCCAGGTAACAACTCCAATGCTGTACACAGCCAACGGAAATCCTTCTTGATTTTTGACAGTGGAGTTTTAGAAACTCTCGCTAAAAATGTAGAAAATCTAGTTGAAGATGTTGAAGAGGCAGTAGCAAAATGCCCCAGCGATAATATTTACAAAGCTGATACTATAGAAGAATTAGCTGAAAAAGTTGGACTTGATCCAGCGGCCCTAAGAAAGTCAGTGGATCGTTATAACGAACTTTGCAGAAAAGGTGTAGATGAAGACTTTAATAAACCTGCCGATAAAATGATCGAATTGAAAAAAGCACCTTACTATATCTTTAGACAAGATCTCGCTTTCTGGACCTCCATTGGTGGTATCAGCACCAATCGTAAAATGGAAGTCATCGACAAAATGGGTGAACCAGTTCCAGGCCTGTACGCTGTAGGTGTAGATGGTTGTGAACTTTACAGAGAAACCTATACCATGAATATACCCGCATCCTGTAATGCTAACAACCTACACTCAGGACGGGTAGCTGCTAAGAACGCTGTTGCAACCCATCTGTAAGATTCCTCTAAAATTTGCAAGAGCAGAGGATAATTTATAGATTCTTAATTAGCAGTAACTTTTAAAGAAGGTAATTTACTCATAAAAAAGTAAGATATGCAGTCTTTGAAGTAGAAAAACCCCTAGCCTTATGAAGTTCAAAAGTTTTGTAGAATAAATAACAGAATAAGCAGCAAGGAAAATAAAAAAATACGCCAGTAAAATAAATAATAATGTAAGTAAAAGACAGATTGAAATATACGGAGCAATATAAATAGCAAGATAAATGAATGAAGCCCGCAGCATTTAAGTTTTAGATGCTGCGGGCTCTAATTAATGCCTTTATATTATTATTATTTGCTTTTAATTCTCCGACCTTCTTTAAGACCAGGTAAATCTTTATCTAAGAGTATTAAATCACCAGGGGAAATCCCTTCCTCGATAATCACATCCCGTTGGTTTTCCATCCCCTTGACTACAGGCTGAATTTGAGCTTTTCCTTCCCGTACTACCCAGAGTCCATCCCCCTCTTCATAAGGGAAAAGGGTATTTTTAGGAACTTGGAGTTTTTCCTCCGCCTCGTAGGTAGTGAATTGAATATCAGCGTTACTACCAATAATCACAGGGATATCACTTGTAAAGCTTATAGTGACCTTTATCCGCTTTTCCTTAAGTCCCAAAGGAGAGATAATTTCAACAGCAGAAGGTTCCACTCTAAGTACTTCTCCATTAAACTCTTCTTTTCCTTGGGGCCTATTTTGTTGGATCAATACATGATCCCCAGTTTTAATGGCAGCGGCTTCACTGGCAGGTATGAATGTCTCTATTTTATAGGAATCCATTTCATAAACAGTGAGCAAAGGTTGGCCAATGGCGGAATACTCTCCCTCCTTAAACAAGCAATCCTTAATCATACCAGTGGCAGGAGCGGTTATAGTGCCTTTAGAAATCATTTCTTTGAGCTGATTGATTTGAACTTGGAGCGCCTCTTTTTGCCCGACAAAGAATTGGCTTGTTCCTTGAGGAGGTTCACTTTGCTCATAAAGCAACTCTAAAGCAGCTTTTTGCTGCTCCAGGAAACTTTCAGCATTATATGCTTCCAGCTGAGCTTCCTCATAATCCGCAAGAGAAATGGCCCCAGCCTCATAGAGAGCTGTTAAGCGCTCTAGATTTTCTGCAAAAAACTCTTTGCTCTTTTCTGCTTGTTCTATCAATAAAGTCTGTTGCTTTATTAAAGCAGTATAGGGTTCTTGCTGGGTTTGCAAACGTTGCCCTTCAATACTCTTAAGTTGGGCCTCTAAGGATTTTAGTTGATATTGTAAATCTGTGGTGTCTAATTCCATAAGAAATTGTCCCTCTTTTACTTGATCACCGTTTTGAACATGGAGGGAAGTAATTTTTCCCGCCACTTCATTGTATAAAGGCCACTCCTGGGCAGGTAAGATCTGACCTTCTTCTGTAAAACTTATGGTAAATGAGCTAGGCTGGACAGCTAAAACATTACCTGATAAGGGGCGGAAGGTACTATATAAAGTAGAAGCAAGGAAAATGATTACAATAGCCCCTATTAGAAGTACTTTTTTGGAGGTGAATTTTCTTTTTAGGTCACTTTTCTTGGAAAAAACTCTCCCTAAGGGTTCTTTTTGATTTGGGGTGGGAATGGACATAAAACTACCTCCTTTTTTATGGACCGAGACCTATTCTTTCGTTGCCAGAATCTCTACAAAGGGCAGAGTTTTCACCTTACGGTAGGCTCTGGTCTGGGCCACCCAGACGGAAAATAGAGTGCCCCCTACTGCCCCGGCGAAAGCTCCTAGAGGAATCTCTTTCGGGATGGCAAAAAGATCTGAGCTCATAGATACAGCCATACCTTCCATCAGGGCAAAGGATAAGGGGATTCCTAAGATAATCCCGCAAGAAGTCAAAAGCCATTGTTCTGAGCTGATTACCACCATAATCTCTTTTGGAGTTAGCCCTAAGACCCGTAAAGAGGCTAATTCTCGCTGGCGTTCCGATAGGGAGATAATATTAGAGGTGTAAATCAAGGCAAAACCAGCAACTCCAGCTAAAACTGCTAAGAAATATATAGTAAAGCCGTAAGTTTCGATCATTTCCTCTACCATGGCAAGGCTCTCTTTGACTGATTCCACAGAACCTACTAAGTCTGCATCCTGGTATTTCTTTTTTAAAGCCCCTATATCCCCCTCGTATACCTGCAGAATAGCCGATGTGGCGATTCCCTCTTGTTCTAGTAATTTTTGTAATGTTCCAATCTCCATAAACCCATTTATCCCGATATATTGGGGTACTACTTCCTGGACTACCAAAGATTTTTCCTGTCCTTCCTCATAGTTACGGGCAAAAGGACTTTCCACCAGGATCAAATCCCCCTTTTTAACATTTAAAAGCTTAGCTAAGCGCTCTGAAAGGATAATGCCATCTGAGGGGAGAGGAATTTTTTCACCTTTTTGATTCAGTACATGATATAAGGTGGAATTAGGGTATATCCCAATCAAAGCCACATCTTTTTCCAACCACTGATTACGCAAAGTAGCTGGAACTTCCAGTAAAGGTTCCACATGGCTTACCCCTGGTTCATGGGCCAGAGTATACCGAAGTGATTCTGAGAATGTAGGGCTATTAAAAGCTATTTTTACATCATAGGTTTGGATCTCGCGAAACTGGTAAACAGTAAGTTTATCCATCATATTATTAAGGGACCAGGAGACTGTCATTAAAGAAAAGACTACAGCCATTCCCACTATAGTAAAGATACTCCGAGTGGGAACTCGAAAAGCGTTCCGTAACCCCATTTGGGTTAGGGAGGAAAATCTTTGCCAGAGGTGAGGGATTTTCTCAAAAGGAGTTTTGCGAGTGGATAAGGGAGCCGGAGCACGCATAGCTTCAGTAGGATCCAAACGCAAAATGTCCAGACTTACCTTGAGACCACTTAGCAAACTAAACCCCAAAGAAAAGACCATGCCAAACAAAAAGTATTTAATGGAAAAAGTACTCTCCAGACCAGGTAAGGCAAAAAATTCCCCATATAGAGTGGTTAAAGGATAGGCAGACCCCACACCAGAAAGACCACCTAATACTCCTCCAACCCCACCGATAAAGAGGGGATAATTTAAATAATGACGGATAATTTCCCCATTGGTAAAACCAAAGGCTTTCATAGTTCCAATACTGCCTCGCTGTTGCTCCATAAGGCGACGGAGCATGGTATAAAGGATAATACTAGAAACACCTAAGAATACCATAGGTAAAGAATTAGCCATCGTGGCAAGATTAGTTAACTCTCCTTGGAGAATGGCATGGCTAGTTTGATCTTTTTGGGGAAAGATGCTTTGCAATCCATAAGGAGCTAGCTCCTTTTCCAAAAGCAACTTTACATCTTCAAAATTTCCTCCTGGTTCCAGAGAAAAAACAAGATCATTGACCAGATTTCCTTCTTTCACCAGATTTTTATAAAAGGAAGTAGGAACATAGGCAATTCCAAAAGTCTCAGGATCAGGGTAAAGATCTTGAGCTGAACGCATAGCATAAATAAATTCTGGACTTTGGGCTTCGCCAACGATGGTAAAGTGAACAACTCTTCCCTCTAAGATTAAGGTTAAGCTATCTCCTACTGCCAATTGGTTAGCAGCCATGAATTTAGGATCTAAGAGGAGTTCTGGTGAATTTCCCCTTGGTATATTTCCCTTAATAAGCTCTACTCGGTTAAGTTGGGGTTGCTCAGGAAAAGGCATGGACACTAATCGTAAGGAACGATTCCGTCCTTCTTCGTCTTCCGGAAGTCGGGCATCTTTTACAATTCTACCCTCCACTTTTTCAACACCAGTTAGATTCTCTAATGAATTTACTTGATTTTCTGGGTATCCTGTTAACCTTATAAAGCCATCGGCAAATTGGGTATCCTCATAGAATTTTCCTTGTGCCCGTTCCAAATTCTCCAACACGATGGACATGGAGGTGTAGGATAAAAGCCCAATTACGATTACCAATATGCAGGAAAAATAAACTCCTTTATTAGATAAGATTTCTCGAAGAAGTTTTTTCCAAAGAACTACCATAATAGCTCCTCCGGTTTCAGAGGATAATCATTGACCTCAACCTTTTCAAAAAGCCCATCTTTAAGGTAAAAAACTCGCTGAGCCATTTTGGCAATCTCTATATTATGAGTAATGATCACAATAGTCTTGCGATTTTCCCGACTAAGCTTTAACAATGCTCTTAGAACTTGGATTCCTGTTTTAGAATCTAAGGCACCTGTGGGCTCATCACATAAAAGCAAATCCGGATTCTTAACTAAAGCTCGCCCAATAGCCACTCGCTGTTGTTGACCACCGGAAAGTTGAGAGGGAAAATGTCCTGCCCAATCTTCCAATCCCATATCTTGAAGGACTTCATTCACCGATAAAGGATTTTCGGCAATATCGGCAACTAACTTAATATTTTCATAAGCTGTCAAATTGGGAATCAGATTATAATGCTGAAAAACAAAGCCTACACTACTGCGGCGATAAGCGTTTAGTTTTACCTCATCAGCATTATGAAGAGGTTCCCCACGATAATAAAGCTCACCAGAAGTGGGGGTGCTCATTCCTCCCATTATATTAAGAAGGGTAGTTTTACCTGAGCCACTCTGACCAAGAATAACGATAAATTCCCCTTCAACAATCTCAAAATCCAGTCCTTTAAGAACCTCTATCTGAACTTCCCCTGTTAGATAGGTTTTACGGATTCCTTTACCTCTAAGTAAGCTCATGACACACCTCCCCCAGAATTCCCTAAGCCATTAGCTAAAATCTCCAGAATATTATCAATGAACTTCATAAAATGGACTTCATCTAAGGGAACAGTACCATTTTTAGTCATGGCAATATAATAATCTGTAAAAGCATGATTTAAAGCCTGCATAAACAAGAGTGCCGCAGTGGGATCGACCTGGGGATTAAGTTGACCTAAGGCGACCCCTTTTTGAAGCATTTCCCCATAAACATTTTCTGTTTTAAGATTTTGATCCTTCATTACTTCAGCTTGTAGTTCGGTTTTTTCTTTAATGAGGAGATTTCCTAAGGCTAACAACTCAGGATATTCTCGGGCAAAGTCCAGGCTTACCAGGAAAAGGTGTCGTAAAGTGGTGAAAAAATCAAAACCTTCCCCTTGAAAGCCTAGTACTTTTTCTCCAAAATATTTGATCTTTAAATCAACAGCTACGTCCATAGTATATTTATATAAATCCTTAAGGTTTTCAAAGTACTGATAGAAGCTTCCCCGAGGGATCTTAGCTTCCTCAATGATCCGGGTAATATTTGCTTGCTCAAAGGGATATTCAGAAAACTCCTTAATTGCCGCTTCCATAATACGTCTTCTCTTTTCTTCTGGCAGATTAAAAAAGGTTTGGGTTGGCAAAAGACTTACCCCTTTCCGTAAAATCAATAAACTAAAATATAACACTGATAAACTAAAATGTAGGAGTTTCTATCAATCCTATCACCGATATGACAATACTGTCATGATAATTATATGACACTACTGTCATGTAATCAATAGACAATTAGTCGGCCAGACTGTTCCATAATCAGGAAAAACAAATTATGTTTTAGTCATATATCAATATGGAACATATGAGAAAAACTTAATATAATATAAATGAAGGAAAATACATTTCCCTACCGGTAGAAAATGCCCGCAAGGATAAGCGAACCTAAGTGAGCATGAGAGGAGAGGGAGTAATGAATACTTTTAAAAGCAACTTTAATAAAGCTTTTGGAAATGCCAAGGAAAAGTTAAATGAAGTTAAGAGTAAAACCGGCGATTGGGCTGACCAAGCAGATGAAAAAATCGACAAGCTGAAAGATCTTGCCGAGGATAAAGCAGAACGTATTGATGTTCGGGTAGATAATTTAAAAGATGTTTTAGAAGATAAATTTGAAGATTTTAAGGAAAAAGCCGATGATATGAAAGATGTTTTAGAAGATAGAGCTGAGGATATTCTCGATAAAATAGAAAATAAAATAGATGAAATGAAAAAGACTAAGAAATAGTGTATAATAAGAAATGATAGTAATAGAATAATAGTTAACTTGGAATAATTATCAAAAATAACTAAAGAAAAGTTTTAAAAGCAGGATATACCACTATGAAATTCATCAAAAAATGATATACTAGTATTGTAACCTTTAAATAAGGGGGCGTTTTAGACTCGCTCGGGGAATGCTGTGGCAAGAGTTGCGCGTCGAGATTCCACCTGGTCTCGTAAAACGGTGGACAAAAATAGTTAACAACGATAACTACGCTCTAGCTGCTTAATTGCAGCTAGCATCCTCCCTTCATAGCCTACGATGAAGGATCAGGGTGTCAATTTAGTAGGACTGCTCTAATGACAATTCTCGGAGTCATTAGCTAAGATTATCGAGATAGCCTCGGAAGGATCCCGCCTTCTGGAGACGAAGAGGCGAATTTTAAAGAGAAGGCTACACGCGTAGAAGCTTTTGTGGCGGCTCTTCGATACAGGGGTGCAAGTCCCCTCGCCTCCACCAAAAATTACCAAATACCTGGTGGAGATAGATTACATAAAGAATAGAAGCCTTGAGTTTGAAGCTTAGAGCTAAACTCAAGGCTTTTTCATTTTGAATGGATTATTCTTTCAGGCCGAACCAAATTATCTCTAACCATGACTAACCCCAGAAATTTCTGGGGTTTTATTGTTTTTAACAGTTTCGCATGAAGGAACATAATGTATTTAAGATTATATCATGTTGGGAGGTCTAGTTTAGGTATGGGTTTGGTAGTTAGACAGGCTAACGGCGTTGCCATAAAGGTTCCAATAGGAAAAAAGAACTTGATCACACAATCAATAGTACCAACATCAATAGCATCAAAAATGAATACTTCAGAATTTAGTTTTTATGTGTTTCCCAATAATACTTCTAATTCTGCGTTAATTCCCATAACTGGTTCACCCCAGCCTCTGGCTTATGTCCAGGTTACTAGCAACCGTTTCTGCGGTTAGAACGAAGGTAACAGGTTGATTAGCTACGAGACCGGTAACTACTTCACTAAAATCTGTGGTTACCAGGCTATCAAAGAAGCTTTCTGCACTGTCCTGAACACTGCAGACCAGCTGACCGGTAACAGGTGCTCCGCGCCAGATTTTAAATAATACGTCTGGAGTTATCCCTACGAGCCACTGTCGGTTGGGAACTGCCACCGGGTCGCATTACTCCCATTCTCTTTAAAATTTGGCGTGGTGCCCCCGATAGCGGAACTTTAATTTACAGCACTATAGACAACGGGGAAGGGAACTTTGATTTCCGCAAAGTCACCTCATTGGCCCATGTTGATCATGGATTTACCACTTCCGGAACGGTGACTTATACCCTTACAGCTGAACTGATAGTCCCAGAGACGGTGGCCAGTGTTATAGGTCCCCTAACATTTACGGCTGTTCCCGAGAATTAAGATAAAGGGTAGATGCCCATAAAATAGCGAAAGCCTTGAGATGCAATAAATTTATGAACAGCCTCAAGGCTTATTGTATTTTGTCTTGTTATATCTTAGTTTTTTGCATATTTACTTCAATAACCGCATGGCATGAAAGTCCGTATAGGCATAGAGGGTCGGTTCGGCACTCATTTCCCGTCCCACTCCGCTATCCTTAATTCCGCCAAAGGGCATACCCATAGCTGTTGAACCAAGACCATGAACGTTGATAAAGGTTAAACCGGCTTCCAGCTGAGGGGCAAGTTTCTTGCCTCGTTCATAATCCCCAGTCCAGATTGATGAGGCTAATCCATAATTACTATCATTAGCCATGGCAATGGCTTCTTCAATTGTTTCGTAAGGAGTGATTGGGATTACCGGCCCAAATTGTTCACAATGAACTAAGCGGGTAGTATGCTCCTTGTCGATAACAACATGGGGCAGTATGTAGTAACCATTATCCCAATTATCAGGATCACATTTGGAACCAAGTTCTCGTACGACAGCCCCATTTTCTTTGGCTTCATTAATCAGTTCCCTGACAAATCTAAATTGCTCTAGATTATTTACCGGACCCATAGTTGCATGTTCATCCAAGCCATGTCCCACTCGGTAATCTTTTAGATGCTCACACATTAGATCAAAAAAGTCTTTAAGCATAGCTTGAGGAACATAAAGACGTTTTATGGCATAACAGATTTGACCGGCACGGGTAAAGATCCCTTTTACAAGCCTTGGCATTAATTCTTCAATAGGGGCATCATCTAAAATAATAGCAGGATCATTTCCTCCTAATTCCAAGGTTACTCCCTTAAGAGATGAGGCTGCATTAACCATCACCTTTTTACCATTTTCACAACCCCCAGTAAAGGCAACTTTTTTCACCAAGGGATGGCTTGTTAGGGCGGCTCCCACATCGTCATCACCTAGAACTACATTGATAACCCCATTAGGAAGTACAGCAGCCATCCTTTGTAAAAGAAGAGTTAGAGCTAATGGTGCCCTTGGGGAAGGTTTCACTACAATGGTGTTCCCAGTCATGAGAGCAGGGACTAATTTCATCATTGTCAGCACCACTGGCATATTCCAGGGAACAATGGCCGCCACAACACCTTTAGGTTTATTTTCGATGCGTATCCAAGATTTTTCATCTTCTTTTTCTTCTGCTTCCATAAATTCTTCTACGATATTTTCATAGTATTTGAAGTTACCGTATCCACCTCTAAAATCCATTTTGGCCTCTTGGAGCAAACCACCGTGCTCCCGTACTAGTAGATGTGCCAAATCAGATATGGAATTTTCTAAAACATCTGAGGCAAGCATGACTTTCTCAACTCGTTCTTGGGGCTCAAGTTTTCCCCAGCTTAAAAATCCTTGATGTGCGGCTTTGACAGCCTGATCTACATCTTCTGGGGTGCTAACCCCAGCCTTCCCTACAATATTAGTGAGTTTTCCTGGATCGTAGATTGTAGTATAGCTTTGGCAGGGAAGGGCATGATTGTTTATGAATGGGTGAACTTTTAGGCAAGAGTCTAAGATATTATTTCGATTCATATATGTTCCCTCCAAATATAGATTGCAACTGTGTGAACGTCTATTTCTTATAATACTTTGCAAGAAGTATGCCAAAAACTGAAGGGACTTGTAAATTATTTAAGCCCCTGTTTTAATCATCTTTTCGGGAATAACTAGTCCAATTATTGGTTAATAAAATTATCAAAGAAGTGAAAAGATGTACTAATTTAGGAATTGGTTTTTAAATTGAATATAGAAGAAGGAGCCTTTTGCTCGCCTAAGAACCTCACTTCTACATCCTTCTATTCATACCTTATATACTATGGCGGCAAAATTGCCGTATAAGTAAGAAGTGGGTGATTAGAGGATGCAAGAAAAAAGCAATGGATCTTATTGTAGTAGCCCTCATAATAAAATACAAATTAATAGAATGAAAAATTGTGATGTTTTCGAAACCATTAGAAATGTGGAGATACGGAAAAGCTCTGCAAAGGACAATTTTCTGAAATTATCAAATGATTTAGTAGATAGTAATTTAACAAAAGGAACCTATCTCATGAAAGTTGGGCTTAGGCAGGTAACTGATGAGGTTGAAATTTTCCCTAATGACAATAAAACCAATATACTTTTTCTAAAAGAGAAAGTTTTAGACTCCTTAAGTCTCCCAGAGGGAATTAGACTTAACTTAAAGTGTGACGGGGAGAATCTGATCTTAGGTCCACTAATCGGTGTATTTATTAGCCACAATAAAATAGAAAAGCTTCTCGATGGATACTGGGATAGTGTATACTGGCGCTTTCAAAATTGGGGAGCAGAAAAGGGTGGTTTGGTTTATTTCTTTGATTACTCTGGCATTGACTGGGAAGAGAAAAAAGTAGATGGATACTATTGGAACGATAATAGAGATTGGAGCAAATGCACTTATCCTTTGCCAGAAGTGATCTATGACCGGTGTTTTGGGAAAAATAGCAGAGATGTTGCCCTAAAATTACGGGAAAATATCGCAAATCAAAATTTGCCTATAAGGGTATTTAATCAAGTTGTAAAAATCACGAAAAAGGAAACTTACGAGCATTTAGTTAAGTATCCTCGTATTAAGAATCACGTACCATTTTTTTCGCCTTATTCCTCTGAGAAGCTTATTCAAATGCTCCATCAGATGGATTCAGTCTATATAAAGCCCGTTAGCCTTTATAAAGGTCAAGGTGTCCTTAGAGTAAAGAAAAAAGACAAAAAGTTCATTATCGAATTTCCTGGGGAAGAATCAAACGAAAGAAAAGTATGTCAGGACTTGCCAAGTTTATTAAGAGAGCTCGATCAAATACTCTTACCTGATCATGAGTATGTACTCCAGGAGAGTATCCAGCTAGCTAGTTTTCTGGG
>JAAZLD010000049.1 GCA_012799495.1 Desulfitobacterium sp.
ACGAGTTTATTCTAGGGTACTATGATCTACAAATAGCTGAGGAAAAATATAATGGAAATGTAGATTCAGAAAATAGAGATAAAATTAGAAAAATCAGCGAACAAGAGGCAAGTTATTTACAGACAAAGGAATATAAAAATGGGAACAAAGGTAATGAAACTATTTTTAGTAGACTTAGAAACCAAATAGCACATAAAAGAAAAGACGTGGAAGGTAATGTTATAACTAGTGAAAGCACTAAAAAGGCAATAGGTGAATATATGGATAAATTCAAAGATATAGTTGCATATGCTATCAAAAATGCACAGGGACACAGGAAATGGGACACGGAGACAGATTCTTTGTCCCAACTCTAGGGACACGAGGACAGGAAAAACGTCCCTCCAAACAATGCCAAATAAAGCAAACATTTAAAATTAAATCAAGGAATGCTTCTTATGATTGTTGTGATAAACAGGGAATTCCTAGATGGTTTATAAAAGAAAGGAGATGATACCATGGACATAGCAGCAATGTCAATGGGACTAAGTCAAATGAAAGTAGCCCAACAAGCCAGTATATCAGTAATGAAAATAGCAATGGATTCTGCTAAAGGACAGGCTGGGGATATGGCTAAGATGTTAGAAGCAAATACAAAGATGATGGAGCAATCGGTAAAGCCACATGTTGGTGGTAATCTGGACATCAAATTATAAATATTAAAAAATGAGATGATACCATGACAGAACAAGAGCAGGTAAAAGAGCAACTACAAGAACAGCTAGAGAAAGTCAAACAGCGACTACAAATCTTAGACATGATAGAGGAAAAACTCTTTCAGATGAAGGAGCTAGCCCAAAGGGTAATTGATGAAGATTTAACCGATGTAGAAATTCAAGAGATTAATCATGAGGTTAAAAACCTTGGAGAACAGGTGAAACTGTTAGATCGTGAAGCTACTCAGTTTTCCTAGTTGAAAACTGAATAAACTAGAAAACAAAGATCCGTTTAGGGTCTTTTCTTTATATCAAATTACTGATTAGATATTGTGTTTGTGTTTATATTCCTTTCTCAAAAAAGAGCAACCAATCATAGAGTGTCCACATCACCCTAGGGGAGGTCAAATCTCTACAACTTTTCAATTTCACGAACGGGCCAGGGTCACGCACGAAAAATCGCATAATTCGATAGGGGGGATACCCACAAAAGCATGAAATAAGGGCCACATAGCCTTGTAAGCCTTGATATGAAAGGGTTTATGGGGTATGTGGCTGTTTTTATTTCGTTTTAAAGTATCGGATTTTGCTGAATTTTGGACAGTTGAAACAGTGATTTAAGGCTGTATTTTAGCCCTAAAATATGTGATTTTACTTGCTATTATAGCCAAGTTGAGTGATATATAGTGTAAGCAAATAATGAAAGGATGATGAGAGATGGAATCTAAAATCACATATGAGCTAAAAGGAAAGAGAAGAAAAGAACTGGTGAAGGCTATTGGTGAATTACTCGGAAAGAAAGCAATATATGGAGGGGTACCCACATTTGCCTATGAAATTGGAGAAATAGTAGTTGATAGGGAAGGTTCTGTGATTATCAATGACTCCATGACACCGGTAGAAGTGGACTCAATGGTTAGAGATCTGGAAACAAAAGGGTTCCTACCTATAAACTATGAAGAGAATGCCTTTGATGGCATTGAAGTTTCCATGCCAAGGGAGATGCTTACCGATAAGGCACTTGAGAACCTACACAAGATAGTCAATGCCAAAGGGGAACTCATCGCCAAGGCAATCGGCTCTATGGATTTAAGAATTATTGAAAATGATGTAAAGGTGCGGTTCCCATGGTTTCCAAAAACAGAAAATGCTGAGGAAAGCAAACACTACACCCAGTTTATATCAGCCTTATGCAAGATGGCAATTGAGAGAAAAAGGGTAGTGTCCACACCAAGAAAAAGCGAGAATGAAAAATATGACTTTAGATGTTTCCTTTTAAGACTTGGGTTCATAGGGGATGAATACAGATCCTTGAGAAAATTTATGCTTAGAAATTTAACAGGTAACGGAGTTTTTAAGAGTAGAAAACCAAAGAGTGAAAAATAAACAAAGGAAAAGGAAGGTAGCCAGATTACTAGCCATCTTCCTTTTAATATCCTGTTTGAAATTACTATTATTTGTGTGAAGGCCTATGCCCGTTGTTCGAGGAAAAGGTTGTAGAGATTTACAGTCCCCTATGCCAGCTGCAGAACTTTTACTGCTTCCGG
>JAAZLD010000050.1 GCA_012799495.1 Desulfitobacterium sp.
CTTCTTAAAAATCCTAAAGTTATAAAATATTTAGAAGCAAGGGAAAAGGCAATAATACAAGAGTTGCAGGAAGAATTCATATTTGATGCTTTAGAAGCTAGGAAAGTTATGTATAACATAATGAAAGACCCAACTGCGGAAGATAGAGATAGAATTAATGTAGCAAAGGACTTTCTCGATAGGGCAGGTTTTAAACCAACTGATAAAGTTGAACATAGTGGAGATATAAATGTCAATAATCCATTCAGGGACCTGACTACTGAAGAGCTGAAGAAGTTGATCCAAGATGGTTGATAAGGACCTGATCAAAAAGTATGCAAAGATAGAACTTGCCAGACGCGAGTTCTTTTATTTTTGCAATCTTATGGCCCCGGACTTCTATAAACATGAAAGAGAATACTTGAAAGAACTATGTGATGAGCTGCAAGATTTTTATTACTCCAATGACGATGTACTAATTATAAACATGCCACCTCGGCATGGGAAATCTAGAACAGCAGGCCTATTTGCGCAGTGGGTATTCGGGAAAAACCAAAAAGAGAAAGTGATGACAGGTTCATACAATGAAACTTTATCAACGGTGTTCTCAAAGAATGTGAGGAATTCCATATCCGAAGTTAAAGCCGATAAAGATAAGATTGTCTACAGCGACATATTCCCTAGCGTGAAGATTAAACAGGGCGACGCTGCCATGAATCTTTGGAGCCTTGACGGGGGTTATAACAACTACCTTGCCACTTCACCTACAGGTACTGCTACAGGTTTTGGGTGTACACTGATGATAATTGATGACCTTATTAAAAATGCTGAGGAAGCCTATAACGAGAATGTATTGGAAAAGCATTGGAACTGGTTTACAAATACAATGCTGTCTCGTTTAGAGGAAGGTGGGAAAATCATTATTATCATGACTCGCTGGACAACTGGAGATTTAGCTGGCAGAGCTCTGGAACATTTCCGGGAAGAAAAGAAAAAAGTAAGACATGTATCCATGAAAGCCTTACAAGATGACGGTACCATGCTGTGTGATGAAATTCTTAGCCGAGAAAGCTACGATATGAAAGTCAGGGCTATGGGCGAGGATATTGCCAGTGCCAACTACCAGCAGGAGCCTCTTGACCTTAAAGGCCGGCTGTACAACTCTTCCAAGACCTATACTGACATACCAAGAGACCAGCACGGCAATCTGCTATTTACCCGCATCAGCGCTTACGTGGACACTGCCGACCAGGGCGATGATTACCTTTGCGCCATTGTCTACGGTGAGTACAATATGGAGGCCTACGTGCTGGATGTGCTATATACCAAGGAGCCCATGGAAGTTACTGAGCCAGCTACTGCCAAGATGCTGTATGAAAATGAAGTTAATGTTGCAACTATAGAGAGTAACAACGGTGGTAGGGGCTTTGCAAGGGCTGTCGAAAGGATACTGAGAGAGAAATACAGGATCAACAGGACAAAGATTAAATGGTTCCACCAGAGCAAAAACAAGAAAGCCAGGATCCTCTCAAATGCAACATGGGTAATGGAACATGTATATTTTCCAGTTAACTGGCGGGATCGGTGGCCGGAATATTATAAAGCAATGACGACATACCAACGAGAAGGTAAGAACCAGCACGATGATGCTCCAGATGCTACTACAGGAATAGCAGAAAACATTGGAAAAGTCGGTATTTCGGTTCTGAAATAAGTGAGGTGAAAAGATGGTTTTCAATAACAGCGTTAACATGCTGACCAAGGAAGAATTGATAAAGACTTTTATAGATGAGTTCAATATATCACCACAGCGGAAGCTTATGTTGGCCGGCGAAAG
>JAAZLD010000051.1 GCA_012799495.1 Desulfitobacterium sp.
CTACTAGATCATTATCGGGAATATCCATGGGGATTTTATTTTCCAAATCTTCAAATGTCCTTTTACACCAATCAAGAAAAAGTTCATCGCCCTCATTGAGTGATAGTAAGCTGACCCTAGAAATCAACTCATTAGCATTAGTTGCCCTATCAATCCCAAAATAGATTAAAACTCCCTTAACCCAAGTAGATAATAAACTTTCTAGAGCATTTGTTACGTTATTTATACTCTTGAAAGCATTTAAATTAAACCATTTCATTACACTCATAAAACCTCTTCCTCTCACCGGTTATATCATATGGGATTTAGGAGAATGTATATAAATATTAATACAAAAAAAATCCTATAGCAAGGGTATTTAGAAAGATATTTACAAAAGTTTTAAATACTGCTGTTAATAATAGTATGACCAACTTGGAAGAGTCATAACCAAGGGTAGGGTTTCTGCCTATCTAGAGTGAGACCAGGAAGCTCTTTTTTATAAACATGGCACCCGTGCCATTTAACCTGTCCCCCTAGCACACCTGCACACCTGCTCCCGTGCCATTTAACCTGTCCCTCTGGCACGGACTCTGGCATTCAAATATGCCAATCCTCCACAGCTAAGCCATAGAATTGGGTCTTCGAAGAATCGTCCTTCTCCTTGAGAGCTAATAAATATAGCCAAGGCCCATAAAGCATATCCTGCGGCTAAAATATACCTTTGGTATTCATAACTAAAGATACTGAAGGACCCTTTGGTATGTCTATGTAAATCATACAAAACTCCCAATAAAGCTACCCAAAATACCAGTACAATCAACAGCCCTACAACCCCTAGCTCTGCTCCAATAGTTAGCACTGTAGTATGGGACAAGGTAGCCCCATCAGGGACGGTACGCAGATGGCTATAATCTTGCAAAAAGACTGTCTGAAAAGTACCCAGACCCGTTCCCAACAAAGGATGATCCTTAAAAATAGCGATCCCCGCTTCGATAAGATCTTTTCGCTCTGGGCTAGTAGCAGCAATTCCCTTCGTCAGTAAAAGCATCCGCTTCCAAACCTCTGGCTTCAAGAAAAGGGTAGCCACACCACCTAAGGTACACAATCCCATGAGCCCAAGAATAACTCTTTTCCTGGGCAAAAGGACTAAAGCTAAGACTAGAATTAACCCTAAAGTCAATATTCCCCCTCGCGAGCCTGTAAAGACTAACTGCACCAACAAAAGGGGAAGCACTAGCCAATAGAAGTATTTACCCCATCTACTAGAGCTAAAAAGCTGAAGTACCAAATTGGCCACAATCCCTAGAATAAGAAACCGGGCAAAAATATTCGGATCTACAAAAGTAGCATTTACTCGCACATACTTAGTAGATATTAAGTTTTCACCATGCCAAATAAAATTTCTAGTAATTCCTTCGTACAATGTTAAAGGGAGTAAAGCTAAAGCTGCTAAATGGACAGCATGAAAAGGAAAAAGCAAGTAATCCTCATCAACAAGCAAAGCCATAGAAAGAAAGACCCCAAAAAGAACTCCTAGCCGGACTACTTCTTTTAAGGTACTTCCTCCATCAGCAGAATAGACAAAACTCAGAGCCCCAAAGGCCAAATAGATTAAAAGAATCACAGCCACAGGATTCCGAATAAGTCCTATTAGCCGGGCCCTGGTTTCCCCACGGCTAATTACCCGCCATAAGGCAGCTAAAATCAAAGCCACACTGACAAAGCGAGTTAACGACACAATTCCTAGCAAAGACCCCACAAACCCCAGATCCGGATACCAAGTACTAGAGATTTCTAAAGCCACGGAGACCCCCAGCAAAGGAATCAACCACTGAGGAGCTTTTACCACTAAAAAACCCAGCCCTAGGAGGGTAATAATTAACGCCGTCCACTCTAACATCTTACCGTCCTCCCGTCACACGCTCAAGAATGAAAGTTCCAATCTTCCGGAAATCTCTATCGATCAGGACAATAACCAGACAAAAGACCACTCCCGCCACAGATGCAGAGATCAAAGGATGAAAATCATACAACAACCAAGCTACCCCGGCCATCAATGCAGCTGCAACCAAAGTAGTAGGAAGCTGTCTCCACAACCGAACCTTATAGACATTCTTTCGCACCAACACATAATAAGCAAAAAAGATAAAGATCTCCACCAAAATCACACCATAAGCAGCACCATAAATCCCGAATACGGGAACTAAAGTGAATATCAAAAGAGCCAGCAGAACTAGAGATATCCCCTGGACGATAGTCCGCTGCATCTGCCGCCCTGTAGTTGTCAACACATCACCTAAAGAAAAACTCATACACTCTAAAGCCAAAAACCAAGTGACAATCATCATAATGGGAATAGAATCATTAAACTTCCCATCATAAAGCCAGGTAAGCAAAGGCCCGGCTAGAACAAAGATCAAAGTACTCCCAGCAATCCCTACCGCCGAAAGAACCTTAAAGATCTTCTCAATAACTCCCTGATGCTGACTCCGATCTGAATCCCCCAACTGATAAAGAATAGGGTAAAGAGCACTAGTCATCAAGCTGGGAATAAAGATTAGAACTAAGATTAGCTTATAAGCAGCAGAATAAACCCCCAACTCCACATTAGTAACAGTTAAGGATAGCATTAAAATACTAAACTGAGTAAAAAGATAATAAAAGATCCGATGGACCCCAAAAGGAAGACCATTGCGAACCATATTTCCCATATTAGGAAAATCTACCTTAGGCTTAACTTCTTTCCGTAAGGCAAAATACAAAAGAACTGTAATAATAATATAACTAAATAGATGGGTAAAGGTAATAGACACTACCCCTAACCCGGCCACTAAGACCACAATGGTAAAAAGGGCAATCAGAACCGTCGTCAAAAACTGAAAAGCCGCCGATATATAAATCTTCTGCACAGCCTGGTAATAATTATAAACAGACTGATCAATAGCATTAAAACAAACAGCAATCCCCACAAAAACGATCATGGTTTTTACTGTTTCATTATAGCCAGCGGGAAACATAAAGATCAGCATAGCTATATAACATAGTACACATAATAGGGCCTTAACAAAGAGGGTATTCCCGAAATACCGGGGCAAAACCTCAGGTTTCTTGGAACCCTCTTGGACCATCAATTGACTAATCCCTAATTCAGAAAATAAAATAAAAGTCCCAGCATAGGCATAAGCAGCCGAATAATCTCCATATGGTCCTGGACCTAAATAACGGGTAACTAAAATTCCCATCACCGCAGAGATGGACTTAGCCAAAATACTGGAAACTCCCAAAGCAGTGGCATTTTTAGCTAACAAACGAGTATCCATAAATTCACTTCTTCTTTAATACTTAATTTATCTCAAGATTTATATCTAGAATGACTAAAGATCTAACCACTAACATCATCTATAACCACTGAACTATACCCACAGTAACCATAGGCTAAGTAGCTTAATATCATCCCGATAATCACTTAAGATTCTAAAAGACTATAGATTTTATAGAGCTTTTCCTCCATCTTACCCCAGTTATAAGCTTCTTTTACAGCCTTGATACCATTTTGC
>JAAZLD010000052.1 GCA_012799495.1 Desulfitobacterium sp.
TACTTTATAGGGGGAATAAGGAATGACTTCTCAGCAAACAGGTAGATACCAACACTACTTGCTAGTAACACTAGCCTTTGTTCTTACAGCTACAGTAATCGCTGCTAACCAGTTTAAAGTACCGACGATTATGAATGATGTAGCTGCAGCATTTAATATGTCAGAATCTCAAGCCCCTTGGTTAATGTCTATCTTCACTATGGTTGGTATTTTCCTAGCTATTCCTGCTGGTGGACTAGCTCAAAAATTTGGTCCTAAAGCATTGGTTGTAACTGCGGCTATCTTTATCGGTGCAGGCTCACTTGTGGGTGCCTTTTCCTCAAGTGCAAGCATGCTCATCATAAGTAGAGGAATCGAAGGTATTGGTTTTATCTTTGCTACTGTATGTGGACCTTTGGCAATTGCTCGCTATGTAGAACCTTCAAAGGTAGGTTTTGCTACAGGAATCTGGGCTACCTGGGTTTCTTTAGGGCAAATTTCCGCTTTTAATATTACCCCAGTTATGTTTGGCTCCATGAGCATAAGCAATATTTGGGTAGTTTATGGTATTGCTGCTATCGTGATGGCTGTTATATTACAGTTTATTGTTAAGGGTAATTATGGCAATGTAGCTTCCAGCTCTGGTCCTAAAGTTAATTTTTCAGCAATTTTTGGCAAGCGAAATTTAATCCTCCTTTGCTTGGCTTTTGTTACCTTTAATTTTGTCTTCATGGGTGGATTAACCTTTGCTCCGGCATATCTGGAAAATTCCGGTATGATGACAAAATCTGCAGCAGCCTTTGCTGTTTCTATACCGATGATTTTAAGTCTTTTCTCTTCTCCTATCTTCGGTAAACTTTCCGATATGATGGGTGGAGGACATAAAAAGTTATTACTTCTCGGACTAATCGTACTTGGACCATCTATTGCTCTCTTATTTAGTACCAGTACAACCTTGGTATACTTAGGGGGAGTCCTTTTCGGGGCTATCGGCATGGGTGTGCCTGCTATGATCCTCGGTTCTGTAGGTGAAGTGGCGGAAAACCCAGAACTCATGGGTCCGGCTATGGGATTGATGATGACCTGTCAAAACTTAGGTATGTTCTTAGGAACATCTACCTTCATGCCTCTCGTAAACCTCGTAGGCGGAAACTTCACAACTGCTGGGTTATTACTAATCCCAATCGCTCTCATCGGTGTTCTCTTTACAGTAATGGCTAAATTCAAGTAAACTTGTGATTTAGGCATATAAATCATCTCAGGTCAGTGAATGGTCAGATATATTAGGACATAATTATTAGCCTATAAGAGTGGTGCTTACAGTTTTATAACTGGAGTGCCACTCTTTTGTTCTATTCTTTTTTCCTTATGCATAAGTTTAAAGCAGGTGTACGAGCTTATTAGGGAAAAAGTGGGGGAAGAACATGAATCCATATGAGCGCTGGGATGATTGGGAATGGGAAAAAGCGGTCCATGAGTTAGGACGAAAAAGAGAATATGGGAGTAATAATTGGCGCCCCAAAGGCTCCTATTCACGTTCTTATTCACGAAAAAAACCTTTTCGACCCATGAGGAGTTGGACTGGCTTGCAAAAAAAAGCAACTTTGTCAGCAGTATTCTTTTTGCTGATTTTCTTTGCTGCTCAGGGTGAGGACACTCTTTCTAAAGGAGTTTATACCACTTATAAAGGGACAGTTCATAGTGGTGATTATTATACAGCATTGAATGATACTGCATTGCAAGTACTTGGAATGAAAAGCGAAGTCAAAAGTACTCCTGTAGATGGAGCAATGGTGGGTCAATTTATTCCTCCCGTCTCTGGAAAGGTAATGGCAGGATTTAGCCAGGGAGTAGAGGGAAATGGCAGTCTTCATAATGGGATTGATGTAGCTAGTGCTTTAGGGATTCCTGTGGTATCCCCATATCAAGGAATCATAACTTTTGTGGGAGAGGATCCCCAGTTGGGTAGAGTAGTTAAAATGGATTTTGGGAGCGGCTGGACAGGTGTTTTAGGTAACTTTGGAGATATTTATGTTAGCCCTGGACAATTAGTTGAAAGGGGAGAGGCTATAGGTACTGTAGGTTTATCTGCCCCTTTAAAGAAGACTTGGCTCCATATCGAATTACATAAAGATGGCGTCCCAGTTAATCCTATGGACTATTTTCTTCCTCCAAGTTGATGAAGTAAATACTGCACAAGTTGTCGATTAGATGTCAATATCAAAAAATATATAACAAGTTATAGAAATAAGAAATTGCCCAAAATTATTCTCTTAGAAAATGAAGAAAAGACCCAATATGCGAAAGGACAGGGGAAAGGGGATATTATGGAGATTGCTCGGATCCGAGGAGTAAGCTTAAAAATTCATCCGACTTTTTGGCTGGTATTATTGGTCTATGGAGCTCTGGGATTATTTTCCCAGGCTCTTCTTATCTTCCTCTTAGTTATCGGCCATGAACTGGCCCATTTACTAACTGCAAAAGCTTATGGATTTAAGGTGATGGGTATTGAATTGTACCCCTTTGGAGGAGCAGCTCATTGTGATGATCTCTTTGAGGGACGAAGAGTAGAAGAAAGTGTTATGGCTTTGGCAGGACCTTCATTTAATCTAGTACTTTTTTTCCTAGGGGTTGTACTCCAATGGGAAGGGATTTGGACAGGAAAATTAGCGGAGCTTTTTATTAGTGTGAACTTTTGGTTAGCAGTCTTTAACTTAATCCCTGTTCTGCCCTTAGATGGAGGAAGAATCGTTCGCGCTCTTTTTGCAGATACTTTTGGCTTTGTTAGCACGACAAAGGCTTTGGCTCGAGCTGGTCAGGGTTTAGGGATAATTTTTGCTATAGTTGGTGTGATGTTTTTAGGTAAGGGATATTATGAATGGATAGCTACCTGCTGGCTTCTAGGAGGCTTTTTTTGGGTAGCAGGTAATAAGGAAGTGGAAGGGGCTCGCCTGACATTTTTACGTCAAATTACTCGTAAAAAAGAAGAACTTCTCCGTAAGGGATTGATGAAAAGCAAAAATATTACAGTGACCGGAGAAACTCCTTTAATTCGCATTGTGGAAACTTTGACTCCTGACCGTTATTCCTTGATTAATTTATCTGAAGGTGAAAACCTTGGTCTTAAAACTATTTTAACTGAGACTGAGATAGTAGAAGGGATGTTGGAAAAGGGCATCCATTTTCCGGTGGGGAAGTTAATCCGTAAAGAATAGAAAAAAATAAATAATCAATTCAAGAATGGTAAAAGTTAATTCAGTACCTTTTTGTGCAACAATAGAAGACATGTTATAATAAATAATTACTGAATAAAATCAAGCCAATAAGGAGGATTATCTTTTACCATGAAATATACGGATGGGGCAGAGATTCGTGAAGCCATAGAACAGTACCTGCCCAAAGTCATGAAACCTACTAGATACTTAGGAGCGGAATGGAATACAGTAGTTAAGAATTGGGATGAGGTAAAAGTACGGATGGCTTTTGCTTTTCCCGATGTTTATGAAGTAGGAATGTCTCATTTAGGTTTAAGGATTATCTATCATTTGGTTAATTCTTATGAGGATTTTTTATGTGAAAGAGTTTTTGCTCCTTGGGTGGATATGGAAGAAATAATGCGAGAAAAAGAAATCCCCCTTTATGGTTTGGAATCTTTTCGTCCTTTAAAAGATTATGATGTTGTCGGTTTTACTCTCCAGTATGAAATGAGTTTTTCTAATATCTTAAATATGCTTGATCTGGCAGGTATTCCTTGGCGCTGTGAGGAACGTTCCCCAGAAGACCCTTGGATTATTGCTGGTGGACCCTGTGCTTATAACCCGGAGCCTTTAGCTCCTTTTGTGGATTTCTTTTTTGTAGGGGAAGCAGAGGAAACTCTCCCTCAGCTTTTACACATGATTCAAGAGCAAAAGGAAAATCCAGTTTCCCGGAAGGAATTTTTGCTAAAGGTTGCTCAGGTAGAAGGTGTCTATATACCTGAGTTATATAAGGTTGATTATAAAGAAGATGGACGGATTGCGAGTATTACGGCAGAACCTGGTGCCCCGAAAGAGATTAAGAAGGCTATCGTCCGAGACTTTGATAATAGCTTCTTTCCAACTAAACCTATTGTTCCTTATATGGAAATCGTCCACGACCGTATTATGTTAGAAGTGATGCGGGGGTGTACAAGGGGCTGTCGTTTTTGCCAGGCGGGGATTCTTTATCGCCCTGTAAGGGAGCGTTCCCCGGAGACCCTCCTTAAACAAGTAGATGAAATGCTCAAATCCACAGGTTATGAGGAGATCTCACTGACTTCTTTATCCAGTGGTGATTATACCTGTATCCAGCCTGTGGTGCAGGAGATATTAGATAAATATAGTAAGGATAAAGTCAGTGTATCTTTGCCTTCCCTACGGTTAGATTCCTTTGATGTAAAGTTGGCGGAGGAAATCCAAAAGGTAAGAAAAACGGGGCTGACTTTTGCCCCAGAAGCGGGGACCCAGCGTTTACGGGATGTGATCAATAAAGGGGTTACTGAGGAAAATCTCCTTGAAACTGCTGAATCAGCTTTCAAATCTGGCTGGTCAAGTATTAAACTCTACTTTATGATCGGCTTACCTACAGAGACTCAAGAGGATTTAGATGGGATCGCTTCTTTGGCGAAAAAAGTAGCTGATTTGGGAAGCAAGTTAGGTCGGAGGAATGTAAGGGTGACTGTATCCACTAGTTCCTTTGTCCCTAAAAGCCATACTCCTTTCCAATGGGAGCCCCAAGAAGGAATGCTATCTTTAGATAGGAAACAGAAATATCTCCGGGAAATCTTGCGGGATCGTCGTATAAAATATAATTACCATGATGTGGAGACCAGTTTTATGGAAGGGGTCTTTGCTAAAGGTGATCGTCGTTTGGCTGATGTATTAGAACTGGCAGTTAAAAAAGGTTGTAAATTTGATGGTTGGCACGAACATTTTAAATATGATACTTGGTTAGAAGCTCTAGAAGAAGTAGGCCTGGATCCCCATTTTTATGCTAATCGGGCAATGGACTATGATGATGTCTTACCATGGGATCATATAGAAAGTGGAGTGAGTAAGAAATTCTTAGTTCATGAACATCACAAAGCTTTAAAAGAAAGTCTAACCTTGGATTGCCGCTTTGTGGACTGTACCGGGTGCGGAATTTGCCCTGAGCGAGAACTTCAGAATGATTTGAAAGGGTGAGGACCTTGAGAATAAGGATCGCTTATACAAAAGTGGAAGAAGCTAAATATATTGCCCATTTAGATCTAAGCCGGGTATTTGAAAGAGCTTGTCGCAGAGCTGGGATACCCTTGGCTTATTCGCAAGGGTTTAATCCTCATCCCAAAATAGCTTTTGGCTCTGCCTTGGCTGTAGGTGTTGAAGGGGAACAGGAATATGTGGATCTGGAATTAGAAAAAGAAATGGATCTGAAAGAACTTCTAGGAAGCTTACAAGAACAGCTTCCTAAAGGGATCCGTCTTTTAGAAGGGCGCCAGATCAATCCAAAGGCTAGGGCTTTGATGGCAGTATTAAATGGAGCCACTTATCAAATTCGAACTTCCCTAACTCTCCCCTTAACTGAAGAAAAACTGCAGAAAGCTATAAATGATTGGATGGATCGTTCCTATATTCCTTATATTCGTTATAACAAAAAAGGAAGAGTGGAAAAGGATATACGGCCTTGGGTGAAGGAGTTAAAGGGCAAAATTAAAGATCATGAGGTTATTTTTGATTTGGAAGTAGAAATAGGTAACCAAGGAAGTGTGCGACCGGAAGAAGTTATCGCTAGCCTCAAAAAACTTGAAGAACTTCCTTTAGAGATGGAGTTTTTGCGGATTCGACGGACAGGTATTTTTGTAAGTTATGAGGGAAAGAAAGTTTCTCCTTTGGAACAAGAAGCCTTTGGGAAGTGAGGTAAAAATTCTTGAAAGAAATTGTCCTACAATATCAAGAGGAAATTATTAAAGTAGCTTTATTTGAAAATGGACAATTAATCGAGGTTCATGAAGAGGAGGCTAATCGACACAGAGCTGTCGGGAATATCTATCGCGGTAAAGTTATGAATGTCTTACCGGGAATGCAGGCAGCTTTTGTAGATATTGGCCTAGAGAAAAATGCTTTTCTCTTTGTGGGAGATGCAATCCCTCTTCAATACGATCAAGAGGACAAGCTTCCTCCAGATCCAAAAATAAGAATTGAAGAAATTCTTAAACCTGGCCAAGATCTTTTAGTCCAAGTAACTAAAGAAGCTGTTGGAACGAAAGGTCCTCGGATTACCACAAATATCACTATTCCTGGACGCTATGGGGTCTTACTACCTACAGGTGAGTATGTGGGTGTTTCCCGAAAAATTACTAATGAACAAGAGCGTGACCGCTTGCGGGAGTTGGCTCAGGAAGTTTGCCCCTCAGGTATGGGCATAATTGTGCGGACTTTGGGAGAGGGAGTCCATTTGCCAGAACTAGAGCAGGATGTTAAAGAATTAGTGGAACTATGGGGAGTTTTGGAAAAGGAAATTCCTAAAGTGTCAGTTCCTGGCTTAGTCCATCAGGATGTCAATCTTGTTTCAAGAATGCTCCGGGATTGGGTAGACCACGATGTAAAATCAATTACA
>JAAZLD010000053.1 GCA_012799495.1 Desulfitobacterium sp.
GAATTGCAGAACTATATTCATCCCCTGAAAACATGCCATTTAGGTATAGGATCAGTCTCCAGATTAAAATTGAAAATAGTAATACTACACCTATTCTCATCATCATATTTCTTGCTTTCAATAATTTTTTCCTCCTCCACACAAAATTGGTTTATTAAATTATTTATTTCATATAAATCTACTATTACGCCTTACGATACCAACTTCCTACTGTTTCTGCAATAAAAACCCACATCAGGTTAGCTTTCTTCGACTTTCGCCTACGGTGCTACCCCTATATATCCGTTTTGAGAAATAAGAAAAACAGCCTTCCTGGTTTAGAAAGACTGTTTTGGGAGTCAAAAATATTATAGTTTTGGTACATTGCCTAACTCTATATAACCCTCGCAATTCTCTTTTTTTATTCCCCTAACCCCTAATTTAAAAGATAGTCTACTCAAATTCCACTACACACATGATCTCCACAGCCGCTCCACCAGGAAGCTGGTTCGTCCCTAAAGCCATCCGGGTATGCTTTCCTTTTTCACCGAAACAGGACAAGAGTAATTCAGAGGCTCCATTCATCACCAAAGGCTGCTGGGTAAAATCTTCAGCACTACGGACATAACCAATGACCTGGATAAACTTTTTAACTCGATTCCAGTCCTGTAGATACTCTTTTATAGCTGATAAGCAGTTAGTCATAGCAATTCGTGCCGCTTCCTGGCCTTCTTCGATAGTAAAATCCTCCCCCACCTTTCCTAGATAAACATACTTTCCATCTAGTTTTGGGGTATGGCCACTAACATAGAGAAGGTTACCTGTGGGTACTGCCCTTGTATAATACCCATCGGGCTCTGAGGGAACTGGTAATTCCAAGTTATATTTGGTTTTTAGTACTTCTTCAACATTCATCCTTAGCACCCCACTGCCTCATTACATAAAGAATCATCTTCAATAGGTACTGCCGTTTCGAGGAGAACATGATAAAGAACTTTTACTCCATCAGCACAATCTTCTTTACTAGACCACTCGGCAGGATTGTGGCTGATTCCATCTTTAGATCGAACAAAGATCATCCCAATAGGACAGATATTTACCATCTGCATAGCATCATGACCAGCACCACTGGGTAGACAGAAGTACTCTAACCCGATTTTTTCACAGGCACGTTTCGCTGCCAATTGGAATCCTTTTGAACATGGTGCTGGAGGAATTCTTTGCAGAATTTCCGTTTCTACTCTAACACCTCGTTCTTGGCAAATCCGATCTATTTCTTTAAAAATCTCACGTTCTACTTTATCACTAACTTCTTGGGAAATATCCCGCAGATCTAAAGTAAACTCTACTTGTCCAGGGATAATATTTATTCCACCAGGTAAAACATTAAGTCTTCCTACCGTAGCAACAGTGGTTCCGGTTTTTTTAGCTTCTCTTTCAATTACTTGAACCATTTCTGCTGCAGCTACTAAAGCATCTTTGCGGAAGTTCATGGGTGTTGCTCCTGCATGACCAGCTTCCCCAATCACGCGGATTTTCATCCATAATTCATTGACAATCCCTGTCACAATCCCAACAGAAAGATTTTTAGACTCCAAAACTTTCCCTTGTTCAATATGAAGTTCGATAAAAGCCTTTAGTTCTTCCGGAGAGCGAATAGCATCGCGGAATTTTTCAGGATCATAGCCCTGCTCTCTCATAGCTTCTGCTACAGAAATCCCTTGACGATCTTTTTTCGCCAAATCCTCTTCCGTAATTCTCCCGATAACTCCCATACTACCAAACATACTAAAACTAAATCGAGAACCTTCTTCATCATTAAAGGCATAGACCTCAATGGGGTGTTCTGTGACAACTTTTTGTTCATTCATAGTTTGGAGAACTTCAATAGCCCCGATAATTCCAAGAGCCCCATCAAAAATTCCCCCATCACAAACTGTATCTATATGAGAGCCTGACAAAACTACAGGGGCCTGGGGGTTCTTCCCTTCTCGACGACCTATAACATTTCCTACTGCATCTTCACGAACCTCTAAGCCCGCTTCTTTCATGTATTTTATTACTAAATCCTTAGCAGCTCGATCTTCTGATGTAAAGGCATGGCGTGTTACCCCGCCCCCTTCTCTATATCCAATCTTGCCTAATTCCTGCAGGCGGTGAAAAACCCGTTCAGCGTTAATCATATCTATCACCCCGTCTTCTTAATATGCAATATTGCGAAGGAACTATATTGTCTGAAAAGTTACTAGATTTCCCTTTACCTTATTTTTTATTAATTTAACGCCTTTGTCTTTGGCAATTATGGATAATAATAAGCCTTTTTTGCTATCCATTTGCCTTACTGGTCTTAACTGGACAAAAACTTTTGATAGATATTATCCAAATTTGATAATGCCAAAAAGAAATATTCAGTATATTCTTAAAGTACGTTAATTTTATGCCAATTCTAAAAATCGGGATGTATGATTGGAGGTATGGAAATGTATGATCTCCTCATTAAGAACGGTAAAGTTGTGACAGAGGATCAAGTCATCGAAGCTGATATCTGTATAACTAAAGGTAAGATTTCAGGAATTATTGAAAAAGGTAGAGATATCCAAGCAAAAAAAGTCATCGATGCCCAAGGGAATTATGTTTTTCCAGGAGCAATCGACACACACGCTCATCTAAATGACCCTGGGTATTTATGGCGTGAAGATTATGCCCACGGAACAGCAGCTGCTGCAGTGGGAGGAGTAACTACTATAATCGATATGCCTTTACAAAATGAGCCAGCTATGACTGACGGAAAAATCCTCGATAAAAAACTAGAAATTGTCTCCCCTAATGCTTATGTAGATTATTGTTTTTGGGGAGGCCTGGTAGATTATAACTTAAATAACCTTCAGGAATTAAATGAAAAAGGCTGTGTAGCATTTAAATCCTTTATCGGTCCCGTATCTCCTGATTATGTTTCTCTAACTTACGGTCAAGCCAAAGAAGCCATGGAAATAATCAAAACCTTTGACGGTCGGGCAGGATTCCATTGCGAAGATTATTCTATCATTAAATGGGAAGAAGCAAGAGCCCAACGGAAAGAAAAAAATGACTGGCAGGATTTTCTGAATTCCCGACCAGTAATCGCTGAGTTAATCGCCACCCAAAACATAATTGATTTGGCTAAAGAAGTTGGTGCTAAAATTCACATCTGTCATGTGAGCCATCCACGAGTTGCGGAAGCTATCCGCCAGGCTCAAATAGAAGGAGTAGATGTTACAGCTGAAACCTGTAGTCACTACCTGACCTTCACCGACCAAGATGTGATTAAAAATGGAAGCCTCTTTAAATGTGCTCCTCCTTTACGAGAGGCCGAAGCAGTAGCGGAAATGTGGGAATACGTCAATAACGGAACCCTCTGTGCCATTGCCTCTGACCATTCCCCCTGTGAGTTAAGCGAAAAAAGCGAAGAAACTCATGGAGTCTTTGGAGCCTGGGGTGGAATCAGTGGACTGCAAAACCTAATGCAGGTAACCTTTAGCGAAGGTGTAGACAAAAGAGGGTACTCTCCCACTTTATTAGCCCGCTCCCTAAGTGAAGGCCCTGCAAAAGCATTTGGTATCTATGGTAAAAAGGGTGCCATCAAAGTAGGTTTTGATGCAGATTTAGTAATCCTTGACCCAGAAAAAGAATGGGAGATTACCCCTGAGTCTCTGTACTATGTCAACCAAATTTCAGCTTTTGTAAACCTAAAAGGTAAAGGATACCCTGTCTGCACAATCGTACGGGGTGAAGTAGTTGCCCAAGATGGACAACTGGTAGGAGAAAAAGGCTTTGGACAGTATGTAAAAAAAGTCAAGTAAAACCCCCAATAAAAAAACCATCCCCTTGAAAGGCGCAAATAGTAAGGAGGTTTAAACCTATGGTTAGTCAATATGATTTAATTATTCGCAATGGTCAAGTTGTTTTTCCTGATGGAGTCCGGAAAGCTGATATTGCAGTTAGTGAGGAAAAAATCGTCCTTATTGCTGATGAAATCTCTGGAGATGCTGGAAAAGTAATTGATGCAACAGGGAAATATGTCTTCCCTGGTATTACAGATGGCCATGTCCACTTTAATGAACCTGGCAGAACAGAATGGGAAACCATCGCCACAGGCACTAGTGCTCTTGCCGCTGGTGGTGGAGTAGCTTTTTTCGATATGCCCCTTAACTGTAGTCCTTGTACTTTAGATGGAGTTAATTTCAACAATAAATTAGAAGCAGCCCAAAAAAGTTCCCTCGTAGATTATGGATTCTGGGGAGGTTTAACCCCAAATAATCTCGATAAATTAGAAGAACTTACAGAATGTGGAGTTATTGGTTTTAAAGCTTTCTCTTGTCACAGTGGAATCGACGAATTCCCTAGAATGGATGATTATACCGCTTTAGTAGGAATGGAGAAATTAGCCAAACTCGACCTTCCTCTCATGGTCCATTGTGAAAATGCGGAAATCACCGCCAAGTTAACAGAACTTTCCTTAGCCAATAACAAAGCAGGTGTACGGGATTATTTCGCTGCTCGCCCTCCCATCACCGAAATCGAAAATGTTTCCCGGATGATCGCCTTTGCGGAAGAAACAGGTTGCAAATTGATTATTGCCCATATTAGTACTGCTAAAGGGGTGGAATTAGTTACTGAAGCCCGCAAAAGAGGGGTAGATGTTTATTGTGAAACCATCGGCCATTATCTCTATCTAACGGAGGAAGATGTGGAGCGTTTAGGAACAGTTGCAAAATGCTCCCCACCTATTCGAGATAAGGATAATCAGCTGAAAATGTGGGCCAAAGTTTTTAATGACGAAATCGCCTTTATTACATCTGACCATTCCCCTTGCGATCCCAAACTCAAAGATGGTGAATTCATGCGGGTCTGGGGAGGGATCTCCGCTTGCCAAAGCACTTTAGAAGGACTACTTACTCATGGTTATCATGACCGGAAATTCCCCCTTGAGAATATTGCCAAACTAACAGCCCAAAACATCAATAAAATTTTTAAAATCGAAAATAAAGGGCAAATTCAAGTTGGTTACGATGCTGACTTTGCCATCGTGGACCTAGATGAAGAATTCATCTTAAAAGCAGAGGATTTATTCTATAAACATAAAGTTAGCCCTTATGTAGGAGATACCTTCCGGGGGAAAGTCACTCAGACAATCCTTAGAGGTACCACAATTTTCCAAGATGGCAAAATAGTTTCAAAACCCATTGGTAAACTTCTCAGACCCAACCTATAGTTGCAAATCTGTTGATTTTAGATAGCCAGGTAATCCTTCTGAGCTATCTCCAAAGGAGTGGAAATTATGTCAGTAGGTGTTAAAAACGCTTATGTCCAGGATATCCATATTGATCATGCTCCGGGAGTAGAAGAAACTCTCTATCCCAAAAAAGCATCTGAGCGAACTTTAGGTAAAGTGCCTTACGCTTTCATGTGGATTGGGGACGGAGTCAACTTAGGGAATATGACCCTAGGGGCAAGCTTAATCGTAGCCGGTGCAGCGACCCTTAATATTTTCCAAACATTCGTGGCTGCTATTATCGCTATCGGAATTATTTCCGCAATTTTTACCTTAAACGACAGATTAGGTTATAAAACAGGTGTTCCTTATGTTATTCAATTAAGAATGTCCTTTGGTGAAAAAGGTGCCATTATCTCTTCCCTCTTACGGGGTATTCCAGCAATTGTCTGGTATGGATTCCAAAGCTGGACAGGAGCTCTGGCCATTAACGAAATTATGAAAGTTTTTACTGGCGGTGCCTTTGATAATGTAGCTATCTGTTTCGTAGCTTTCCAAGGCTTGCAAATCGTACTTTCTATGTATGGATTTAAGGCCATTAAATGGGTTGAAACCCTTGTTTCTGTAGTCTTAATGGCTGCCTTTGTCTATGTGTTTTATCTCTTACTCACCAATTATAGTGGTGTAATCGCTGAAAGATGGGTTCATGCTGAAGGAACCTGGGGACTTCCATTCTGGGGCTTTATCATGGTCTTTCTAGGAAACTATGCAGCGATTTTCCTTAGTGCCGCAGATTATTCCCGTGAGTTAAAGGACGGAGTCAGCGATGTAAAACGTGGTTTCCTCTACTTCTCACCTATCGTAATTGCTTATGGTGCGGTCCTAGTTATCGGTGCTATGCTAGCTTCAGCCACTGGAATTTCCAGTCCAGTTAGAGCTTTAGCCATCGTCTTTAACAATGACTTCATTACAGTTTTTGTTTCCGCCTTTATTGTTATGGGCTGTATCGCTGTGAATATGGTTGCAAACATCGTAGCTCCCACCTATGTCATCCAAATGCTCACCAAACTAAGCTACAAACCTGCTGTAACCCTTACTGGTCTTTTAGGCCTCTGCTCCTTCCCTTGGGTTCTAGTTCAAGATACATCTTCCAAAGGCTTAGCAGTATTTATCCTCATTTACTCTGCTTTCTTAGGCCCCATCGTCTCCATTCTCCTTATGGAATACTATGTCTTTAGAAGACAAAAAGTAAATGTTCCAGACTTATACAGAGCAGATGGACCTTTTGCCGGCTATAATAAAGCAGCTATCATCGCTATGCTTATCGGTGCTGGAGCAGCCTTTATCCAAGTGGATCTAGCTTGGATTATCGGCTTTATAGTTGGTGGCACTTCTTATTACCTCCTCACTAAATTTGGCTTTAAAGATTCCAGCTTCAAAACAGGTACTATTTTTGAGAACAAATAATTTAACCCCAAAATAAATGGTATTTTAATTACCCTCCTAAACTATAAATATTCCCTCCTCAACTTTATCCAAATAAATGAAAATCTAGATTAAGGAAAAAGGAAAGGGTCTTAGTCCAAAATTCAAGGACTGAGACCCTTCCTTTTTGACCATTCACCCTCAAATTTCATCTCTTAACCCGTAATTTTCTACATCTGAAAGATTTTCTTATGACAAATCAACTGTTATATATCATAATATCCCTAGCTTTGAAACCCGGTTTCATATATCGGAACAAATAAAGAGCTAGGTGTAAGCCAGGTTTTCTAGCAAAATAGTCTCAGTATTCCTTTTAGCTTAAAATTTATTCTCCAAAATTTTAAGCTAAATTTGCGGTAATATTTAACCGTACTTTTTTACGCCACAACTTTGAAACACTGTTTCACCTAAAGAGACAAAAGGAGGAATATTTATGGCACTTTGGGGTAATGAATCAAGTAAGACTACTACCCTTAACCCCATCCCAACTAATCGACTAAAACTTACAGGGGCACAGTACTTAGCAGCTTTTTTTGAAAGTAAGGGTATTACCCAAGTTTATGGGATACCCGGGGCAGCAATCCTACCTTTCTATGATGCCATTAGAGAAAGAAATTTCCAATCTTTCAATGTCCGCCATGAACAAACTGCTATCTTTATGGCAGACGGATATTCCAGAGCCACTGGGAAAGTAGGTATTTGTGCTGCAACTTCCGGCCCAGGAGCTACTAACTTTTTGACAGGTCTCTATAGTGCTCATAGTGACTCTGTTCCCCTCATTGCTTTAACGGGCCAAGTGCCAACTTCTTTAATCGGGAAAGACTCCTTCCAGGAAGCTCCCATAGTAGAAATGGCTCGCTCAGTAACCAAAGGAGCCTACCAAGTAAAAAAAGTTGAAGATCTCCCTCACATAATGAAAGAAGCCTGGACACTAGCTACCACTGGTAGAAAAGGGCCTATCTTGCTAGATCTCCCTCTAGATGTTCAAAAAGGTTATCTTGAGGTGGATTTAAATGACTTTAATTTTACCCCGGAATCTACCCCTAAGCAGGAAATTCCGAAGGATGAATTGAATACTATCTTCACTATGCTCACCGAGGCTAAAGCTCCTACCTTACTGGTAGGTGGCGGTATAATTCACGGGAACGCAACAGAAGAACTACTAGCAGTAGCTGAATTCTTGCAAATTCCTGTAGTATCTTCCCTGATGGGGAAAGATTCCTTCCCAAATGACCATCCCCTTTATGCAGGCTTGATGGGCACTATGTGTCAAACACCTTTGGGGAACAAAACCATCCTGGATTCCGATCTCATCATCAATCTGGGAGGACGTTTTGACGGTCGCGGTACAGGCAATGTAGAGCAATTGAAAAATGGGCGGAAAATAATTCATATCAACTTAGATGAAAAAGAACTCTTCCGCAATGTTCCTGTCGACATTGCCCTGGCTGTTGATGTAAAGGATTTCTTAGAACAGTTTTTGGATTTCTTAAAGGAGAAAGACTATTCTCCAAGTACCTCAGCCAAAGACAGAATATCTACCTTACAAGAACAGCGTAATGATTTAGCTCGCAAAACAATATTTAATACCGTTCCCTTAAAACCGCAACAAGCCATAGCTGAAGTGAGACAAAGTCTCGAGAGAGATGCCATAATCACCTTAGACTGCGGAATCAGTCAGATTTGGACTACCCAACTTTATGAAGCCTATGTTCCTCGTTCCTTCCTGATTACTGGTCGAGCAGGAACCATGGGCTGGGGATTAGGGGCAGCCTTAGGTGCAAAACTGGCTCACCCCAATCGGCAGGTAGTCAATCTTTTAGGAGATGCCAGCTTGGGTATGTCCCTCCAGGAGTTAGCTACTGCTGCAAAACACAATATCCCTGTAGTAGTAATCGTCCTTAACAACTCCCTCTTTGGTCTGATCCGTCAGCAGCAAAACCTCCTCTTTGATAAACGCTGGATTTCTACGGAACTGGAATACGAGAACCGGGTCCAAGGCCACTCTCGGGGACTGGATTTTGTAGTGACAACCCAAGGAATGGGTGTGGAAGCTGAATTAGTGGATAGACCAGGGCAAATCCAAGGAGCCTTAGAACGTGCTTTTAGCAGTAATCGTCCATATTTAATTGAAGTATTAGTAGATCCCCTTGCTCAATGCTCCGTATCCCTTGATGGTACTTTAACCGGAGTTATAGAAATGGAATAAAAAAAGGTCTGGAGGTATTCATGATGCATGTAAAAAGAGAAAACTTAGTTGCTAATCTATCCTTCCTCTTTACAGACTTACCAATGATGGAGCGCTTCAAAGCCACCAAAGAAGCTGGCCTGAAAAGGGTAGAGTTCATGTTCCCCTATGACTTAGATCTGGATGAGCTAAAAAAGGAATTAGAAACTAATGATTTAGAGTTTGTCCTTTTTAACCTTCCAGCAGGTGACTGGGGAGCTGGGGAAAGAGGTATCGCCTTAGACCCTCGCCGTAAGGAAGAATTTAAAGAAGGAGTAGCAAAAGCTATTCCCATCGCTAAAGCTCTCAATGTCAAACAAATCAATTGCTTAGTAGGTAAAAAACTTCCCGATCTTCCTGAAGAAGAACAGCGAGCCACTCTAATTGATAACCTGCGCTATGCAGCCACAGAGCTCCGAAAAGCTAACATCAAACTCCTAGTGGAGCCCCTCAACCATTTCGATGCACCAGGCTTCTATTTAAACACCACTGATGATGTTGTTAAACTTCTTTCCGAAATCGGTCATGATAATATCTTCTTACAATATGATACCTACCATGCCGCTCGGGAAGGTGAAGACTTAATTAAAGTTCTGGAAGAAAAACTTCCTTCCATCGCTCATATTCAAATCGCTGACAACCCCGGCCGCCACCAACCTGGCACCGGTGAGCTAGATTACCAAGCATTCTTCGCCGCTCTTGAAAAAGTAGGCTATAAATACGCAGTCTCCATGGAATATGTACCAGAGCCTGATACTGTTAAGTCCTTAGAGTGGATTGAGAAGTATAACTAAGCTCTGGAGGCCGTAGCAAATTATACAACGTTCACTCGACGCGTGGCGAAATAGTTCACTTTTGTATAATTTGCTACTCCACATACTAAGGAGACAAGAAATCTCTAACAGACCCCAAAGGGAGCTTAACATACAGAAGGGAGCCCATGGCAACGTAGGGGCGTAAAGGCGGAGGAGCTGGAGCGAGGACCGGGCCGCAGGTTCACTTCAGGTATTACCCTAAGGTTCGGCCAAGGGACCGCGGAAGCGACGGATGCCAGCCCCGGGAGTGCTGGGCACCCCGGATGTATGTTAAGCTACCCCATTGATGAATTAAATACACTTAGGAGGTTATTCACATGAAAATCGGTTTTATTGGACTAGGAATTATGGGTAAGCCTATGAGCTTAAACTTGATTAAAGCAGGTTATGAACTAGTAGTTTATAATCGTAGTCAAAAAGCCATTGATGAAGTTGTCCAAGCTGGTGCGGAAGCTGGCCAGTCCCCTAAGGATGTGGCTGAGCGCTCTGATGTAATTATCACTATGCTACCTAATTCTCCTGAAGTTAAAGAGGTTGTTCTAGGACCTAATGGTGTCCTTGAGGGAGCTAAACCTGGTAGTATCGTTATTGATATGAGTTCTATTGCTCCGGGAGCTAGTCAGGAAGTAGGAAAAGCTTTGGCTGAAAAGAATGTCCGCTTCCTCGATGCCCCTGTTAGCGGTGGGGAGCCAGGAGCAATTGCTGGTACTCTCTCTATTATGGTAGGAGGCAAAAAAGAAGACTTTGATGAGATGCTCCCCATCCTGAAAGCCATGGGTTCTTCTGCAGTCCTCTGTGGTGATGTGGGAGCAGGTAATGTGACAAAGCTGGCCAACCAAATCATTGTAGCTATCAATATTGCCGCTGTTTCCGAAGCCTTGACTTTAGCTACTAAATCTGGAGTAAACCCCGAAACTGTCTATGAGGCAATCCGTGGAGGATTAGCTGGCAGTAAAGTTCTAGATGCTAAAGGACCCATGATGTTTGAACGCCGCTTCGATCCAGGATTCCGCATTAATCTTCATATTAAAGATCTCAATAATGTCCTGGAAACAGGTCATGACATTGGTTCACCCCTACCTCTAACAGCCTCTGTCATGGAAATGATGCAAACCCTCAAAGGCTTTGGCTTAGATCATAATGATCATAGCGCTTTGGTTCAGTACTATGAAAAATTAGCTGATACAGAAGTTAAGAAATAATCCTTTTAAATAACTGCCTAATTAAATAACTGCCTAATTAAATAACTGCCTAATTAAATAACTGCCTTATTAAATAACCCCCAATATATAAAAGAAAGCTACGGTTTGGAATTACCAGACCGTAGCTTTCTTTTATATATGCGAAGAATGAGCAGAATTCTTAGTTGACTTATCCTCGCAGGGGATTGAGTGAACGTTGTATAATCAGCTACACGACCTAAAAGCCAAAGCTCAATTCATGGTCAGGGGCATAACTATCGCTCTACAAATTCTACCTATACCAGAGACCGACCCTTAAGCGTAGCTGATTATACATAAGTGAACGA
>JAAZLD010000054.1 GCA_012799495.1 Desulfitobacterium sp.
AGCTAGAGCCATACTAGGAAAAATTCCAATTAACAAAGTAGCGATAAGTAAACTACTTAAAAGTTTTCTTAATTTCATCTTTTCCTCCCCTTTCAACCTATTTAAAGACGTAGACAACCTTATGTATATGATTGTCCAGAAAGCAATAGGCATAAACATGGAAAACTATCTCTTCTTATCTGCATTTAAATGCTAGCAATCTTTCGAACGGGAGTCAAGGAAGTTAAGAGAAAGTTACAGCAAACTTAATAGATTGTTAAGAATCGATGGCTGTGAAAATATAAATAAACCCCAAGAAACAAAATCCCCGGGACTTAACTTTCTTGAGTGAAGTATAAATTAGTGGCAAGAGTTGTCTCTATATTATTCATTGATAAATCCGTATATATTAACCGCAAACCCTACTCCCACCAATATTAACCCAAGGATAGATACTATAAATTCAGAGCCCATGGAATCAGAGAGTAGTATTAACGCCACTCCAACAAGAGTAGTTTCTATTCCTAAAAGCATGATTAGATTTGAGGGTTTGTACTTGGCAAACTTGTTTAAAATACCTACTGCTAATAAGGCAATAATCAATACTATAAGAATAATTATAAAATTCCCCATTACTCTTCCTCACGTTCTTCAATAATGGAATCTTTGGCGTAATTAAAGGCTAAAAATAAGAGACCGAAAAAGATGATTGTTAAAATGGTGTATGGTATGAAAACTTTAACGGCTAAAAAATTACTCCCTTCATAGGAATCAAGTATTCTGTATCCATTGAAGCCGTTAAGAGCAGCAAAGAGAAAAAATACTATACTCTGTAAAATCCGCTTTTTCTTCATATAGCTACTACCCTTGGCACTGTATTTTTCGTAATAGCTGAGGTTGATAAATGCTAGATACTTTTCAAAAAAGCCATCCTTGAAAGCTATTAGAAGAGCAAATATGAAAGCCAATGCTGAGGACAGAAGTATTGTAATACCTGGTGCAAGGAGAACCATAATGATAAATACGAATATGAGTGGGAGTAAAACAACACCGGACTTATAGTTTACTTTTGAACTCATTTTAACCTCCTAGGCATTAGTCACTTATCCCCATGGGCCATTAGATTTTTTCAAAAATCGCCAAGTAAAAACTACTCTCCTGCTTCTAACTTTTCTTGAATAACCTTGAGCCTTGCTTGCATGGTCCCTAGTTCCTCTTCGATTCTTTTTTGCCCTTTTAGCTGCAATACTAAAACAATAAAAATAGTACTATGCACTACTTAGTTGTCTTTTTCACTTGGTGACTCTCCTGCTTTTATCTCTGGAAGCCTTTCTGAAATCTCCCCCAATAACTGTACTATTTCCCATCGTTTTTCAACTTCTTTTTCATAAAGTCCACTATATTAATTAGGAAAAACACTATAAAAACAAAGAAAACAATGCTCAGGATTTGTCCAAAAACACTTCCCATTAACTCATCCCCCTGCCTAAGGTAATTGATTTGGATTCCATTTCTTGACAAGATAATAGCATAGGAATTATTGTATTTGGCTGATTCGACAAAGATTCTAAATATGTGACAGTTATCTTTTCAGGGCATAATGGTCTAGGGGGTTCCTTTTACACAAGCATCCTATACTTTTGAAATCGGGTAGGAGGCCACCCATTATTTGAGTGACCGACCTCCCACACCACCGTACGTACCGTTCGGTATACGGCGGTTCCAAAGTTTACACATTACTTCGCAGAATAACATTCACTAAAGCTTAGGTATCCTATTTCTTTTGCATAGTTGTTTCTATCTTTGAGAAATACGACAAATGTTTTTTATATTTGACAGATGTTCCCTACGATAGGATGATTTTGTACATTCTGCTCATACTGTACATAGGGTACAGCATATGATAATATCGGAGGTGAGGGGGAATGACAATGTTAACTGAACTACAGTTTACTGATGCCAGAAAACAATTTTCAGCCCTGTATGACTCTGTCTTTAATTCTTTTAACCCCGCAATTATCAAAAGAAAAAATACTGAGGAAGTTGCCTTACTTCGAGTTGATCTCCTTCAAATGATCCTTGAAGATTACAAATTAATTCCTGAAGTTCTTCAAGAAGATGATGGATCCATAACTCTTGCTCTTGATGTCCTTGAGATTTATGTTAATAACTCTACATTAGAGTTAGCCACAAAGGACTTAGTGGAAGATCTTAAAGAATATGCCCAGGACTACTCAAACCGCCCTCAATTATTTCTACATGCACCAAACCGTGCCCACCATTTCCCCTATGTTCTAAGAATTATGCTATGCGAAAACGATGATGAAATCCGTACTATGATCGGGTTGTAAGCTATGGCACCAAAGTTTGGAGATTTGAAACGCTATTGCGAAAAGAACGGTTGGAGCCTGGTTCGTAACACTGATCATTGGTATTATGAAAAAGTCCTCAATGACGGAACCCTTTTACGCACCAAAGTGAGCCACGCCGTTAGCAAAGAGATTCCTAAA
>JAAZLD010000055.1 GCA_012799495.1 Desulfitobacterium sp.
GATTCATCTTCACGCACAAGGATCCTTGAGTAAAGGAGTGCTCAGGGTCCCCTGTTACCTTTACAACCTTGCCATCTACTACTTCTGCTAATATACCGCAAGTATCAGGACAGTCATAGGGGCACACTGTCCGCTTTATTTCTTTACTCATGTTTCATATTTCCTCCTGAAAACGTATTGATTTCTAGCCTGATGGCATCTGTCATTTAAAGGGTAACGTTATTTCATTCGGAAAATACCATGCGTATAAAAAGATTTTACTCTGTAATTCTTTGGATTCTAATAATGTATAGGTTTCTGAATCTATAGTCTGTAAAATTTCGACACATTAAAGTTGCTAAACTAATTAATTCGCTAAGAAGACTATCTATACCTTTTAAGGTATCGCTTTAAAAACTAACTAGCTCCAAATATGGATTATACGAAAAGGGATTAGAGAAACTCAAAAAAGCCCCTATGAGCCTTATTAGCCTCAGTTTGGTTCGTTGAGACACATTTAGCTTGATTAGCTAAATTATCCTATTATCCTTGAACTTATATAAACTCAGGACCTATTTGTGCTATACTTCTTTTATAGGCCAGTCATGGCTAGGAGGGAGAGTGCAATTATGAAGAGAATAGGGCTAGGATTCTTTGTGGCTTTTCTTACGCTCTTTTTCTTTTTACCTATGCCGGTGAAAGGGGACATTGGACCAAAGCCCTCTGTGGTCATTGATTTTGTAGGCTTTGAAGAAGAAAACTATTACGCGACCTTATTATCTTCAACTCCCTCCACAGGACCTTATAGTGTTCTTAGTGAGGAAGAATATAGCCAAAGATATCATGAAGAAGATGAGGATTATCATATTTGGGAAAAATTCGTAGCTTATGAGGATCCAGATGGGTATTACTTCTTACAGTATTTTCAGAACTGTAAGGATACATCCCAATTTGTCTGGGGATATTACCCTCCGCAAGAGTTCAAGATTCTCCTCTACTTTCCGGACCTAGATACCTTTGTTGTCAGTGCAGAACCTTATGAACGTTATGCTTTTGATAGCTACTTTAGGGTAGATGGGAAGGATTTAGAGCTCTTACCCAATACTATAATAGAAGGAATCTTCGCAGAAAAAAACTATGATTACACCTGGGAGATTATTTCACTCCTGGCACGAATCATTGCTACTATCGCCATTGAAGTTTTAATCGCTTTACTCTTAGGGTTAAGGGGAAAAAGTCTTCTTCTCTTTATTGCCGGAGTAAATATTTTCACCCAATCCATCCTCAATATTCTCTTGAATATTATTAACTATAACCATGGCAGTATGGCTTTTGTTTTTATCTATATCCTCCTTGAATTACTGATTATAGCTATTGAAGGCGGTCTTTATGGAAAATATCTAGGAAGGTTTAGTGAGAAACCACTAAAGAAAGGTTATATTTGGGTTTATGCTATAGGAGCTAACCTAGCCTCTTTGGGCATGGGAATTTATATAGCCAAGCTGGTTCCGGGAATTTTTTAGATAGGATATATTGAATGGGAATCTTAGGTGTTATAGTTCAAGGAACTAAGGAAGAACTAAGTCCCATAATTGATAATCTAGATATTAAAGGCTCCTCTTGGGGGTTATGGTTGATAAATATTGATAATTACTTGAAAAGGGCATACTCCTATAGCCTGAATGCTATCGGGTATGCCTTTTCTATAAATTCATTTTAATAGGTTCATTTTGTTTTTATAAAGGAGAACTGTCACCATAGAATTATAGATCAATTTAGTAGATCAATTATGCAAGTATGTTACTCTAAAGGTTTTCTGTTTCATAAATATTGCCGATGACTTTGCCTGTTGGCAGAGCGCTGGCCTCCATGGGTGGGGCGCCTTTGAGGGAGATGAGTTCAAAGGCCCCTTGGTGGTCATTCCAATTAACTTTGTAAATCTCATAGTCAATAAGAACTAAATCAGAAGCGTAAATATCTGTCCCGTCCTCATCCTGCATACCAGTCCATTGCAGTAATTCGTATTTCTCAACAGGTTCCCAGGATTTCCCCGGGATACTTACCGCAAAGGGAGTGCAGCTTTGAATATCAAAGCTAATGGCTTGGGGATTATGCATTTTCTTAGATACTTTATTCCAGACGCGAAATTTCAACTCTTTCAAATCGACTCCTCCTTAGCCTTAGGTGTACAACTGTTAATACGGAATCGGAAGGTGATTTTGCGAGTTAATCTCTATGGAAAATTATTCATGGCATATGCTTCGTGGCATATACTTCATAGCATATAGTTCGAACATATTCTTCTGAAAGAATTACTCTAACAATATTCCTGGCCAATGTATAGTTAAATAAAAATGGCTGCTACCTAATTATAAGTAGTCAGCCATTTCTATTTCTTTTATTGCAGATAGATAGATTCTAGATAAATGGAGCCTGTATCAATTTGGTCGAAAAGGAGGTCAATTGTAGCGATTTCCTGGAGATTGAGGTTAGACAATTCCCCTAGAGGAATATTGATTGAGGCCAGAGGGGAGGGTCTGGACCAGAAGATAATCTCCGTATCTAAGAGGGGAGTGGAATCCAATTCTCCAGGTGTGGGTTTTAGGGCATTGAGGTTTTCCGGCAAAATGATTTTGGCAGAGTTGCCAGCCTGATCCTGCACTGCAATTGTAAACTGCTGAGCTTTATCTTGAGGGTTAAGGTCAGCAGCAGAATCAATGACTAAATTAAGGGTTAGGCTATTATAGTCTTTAAAGTTTGTTACTAAGGGGGAAATACTGACCTTACTACCTTTTTCCTCCCACTTGATATTGATGAGGGGTTTAGTCAAGAAGGGATGGTCTGGTTCGTCAGGTCCGCCCCCAGTTGTAATAGTGTCGATAAGTACCTCATCAAACTTGAAAAACCAAGAGTCGATTTTCCTTTCCATCTGGACTCCCTCACCTTGCAAGGAGGCTAAAGAGTTGGCATCCATTAAGCTCACAGAAGAGTTAGCTTTGTACATAGTTTTAACATCAAAGCCGTACATTTTGTTGGGTTGAGGTGTTTGAGGATTTAAGAAGCTTTCCTTTTTACCTAAGAGGGAGGAGTTAAAGAAATCCACTGCGAAATTTGTCAAGAATTCTTCTTGTTCACCTCTAGATAGTTGATCCTTAATTCCGTCTTTCCCCACTGCCATGATGGCATCGTTTCTTTCAATATTCCGATTAAAGTAGTTGTGATTTCCTTTCATTAATAAGGTAATGGAATGAAAGTTTTGCCCAGCTCCATTTAAAGCTCGATAGAGATTAAATCCGTCTAGACCGACAAGGTCACCATCATATTCGGGAACTAGGATGGCAATCTCTGCATCGGGCCATTCTCGCTCAAAATAAAAAGTGGGGGCAATTGCTAGGAGAGATTTAATTTTAATCCCTTTCGAGACTTGGTCATTAGCAATATCTATTATAGTCTCTCCACCTCGGGAGTGGCCGATTAAAGCCACTTGGTCCAAGTTGATTTTCCCCTGTAAGTTTAGAGGATAGCCGGGGTTATTTCCTGCATGGGCGGATTTTAAGCTGGTAATATGATCATCAGCTACTGGTAGTAACTTTTCATTGTCATCATTATCCCCATATTTCCAAATATAGGGTTTACTCATATCCATTGAGACAGTGATAAAGCCATTAGCGGCAAGGGATTTAACGAGATAATCAAAGCCTGTATCAAACCTCTTACTCTCATCGTCATTAGAATGGGACCCATGAGTAATAAGGATGAGGGGAAAAGGACCCTCTCCCTTGGGAACACCAATAACTCCCTTAATATTGTAAGGCATAATTCTGCCAGCTTGGGATAAGTATTCCTTACTCCCTAGATCGAACTCAAAGAAATCTACTTCAAATTTATTCTCTTGGCTGGATTCTAGGTTGTAGCTCTTAAGATTCTGGGTGACTTCTGTTAACTGAGGAAAAGTACTGTCAGGGTTATTAGCATCTCCTTTTGTGTCAGTAGAGCATCCCGTAATGATGAGGGCGGAAATAATTACCAATAACACCAGGGGAATTCTGCTTTTTTTCATCTTATCTCTTAATTCCTTCCTTAATTCACTTGTGTACCAATAAACACCAATGCCTTTGGGTAAATTATCTAGATTATATATAATTGACTAAGGGTATTCAAGTCTTTAGGGAGAACAATCAAGCTAGAGATACAGTGGTAAAGGAACGAGGAAAAGGGGTATAATCAAGGCAGGAATAGTATCATCAAAGGTAAGATGGTTATTATCAAGGTAAGCAGGATACTTCAATGTAGAAATGGAAAATTAGAAGTTAAGCGGAGGTAGCATACTTGGAAATCTGGGATATATATGATAAAGATCGGAACTTTACAGGCAAGACCATGGTGGAGGGAGAAAAGTTCCCTCAAGGTGCTTTCCATTTAGTTGTTCATGTGTGTATCTTTAATTCTCAAGGAAAAATGCTCATTCAACACCGCCAACCTTTTAAGGAAAGGTGGCCCAATCTATGGGATTTAACTGTAGGGGGTCGCGCCCAAGCAGGAGATTCCAGTAGTAAAGCAGCGGAACGGGAAGCATTTGAAGAATTAGGCCTAAAACTTAACTTACAAAATGTGCGGCCATCTTTAACCATTAACTTTGATTATGGCTTTGATGACTATTATCTCATTGAAAAAAATATTGATCTTAGCAGGTTAAAATTACAAGATGAAGAAGTAAGTGAAGTAAAATGGGCTACCAAAGAAGAAATTATCAGCATGATCGATCATAAGGAATTTATACCTTATCACAAAAGTTTTATTGAATTGCTTTTTGATATGCGTAAAGCTATGGGATGTATTATTAGGGATTAAGATTAGCCGAAAAAATTAGCAACAACTCCCTGTTTATTTAGGTGTATAAGGGGTGGGGGCGTGTATTTAATTATCTATGCCATCTTCAATTTGCTAATGATATATTTTTTAGTATCTTACGAAGATCTCTATTATCATCTAACTCTCATCATTGTTATTGTAGGTTTACTTCTTTTTATATTAGATGTGAAAAAGTTTAAGAGATTAAAGGCGGAGTCTGGAGAAACACTATTCCAATTTGAAAAAGCTAGGAAAGCTTCTCCTATTCTTTATTGGTTTGAGTATGCTTGCCTTTTCTTAATAATGGCGTTGATTTTTGTGGTAATCTATATAAAGAATGAAGGAATGAGAGTCTATTTTCTTTTATACAGTGCCATCCATGAAATATATCTAGAATCTACCTTATATCCTACCTTCACTGAAAAAGGGCTTTTCTACCGGGGAAAACTCATCCATTGGCAGAGAATCCTGTCCTACAAATGGGAAAAGCCTTATTGTAGCTATCCCAAAGGCTATTCACTTCTAGTACTGGAAATAGAGTGTAAACATTGGCTTGATAAAATATAGCTGAAGGCTAGAGATTCCCAAAAGCAAGAATTAGAGTTAATTCTAAATGAAAAGGAGAAATACGAAACTCCTTAATAGGCTAACTAAAAAACCACTCCTTTGATATGAGCATTGGGCTCCAATATCCAAAGTAGTGGTTTTTCTATTCGGAGAGATAATTTTAACTCTCTAGAGTACAGATAATTCTTAAGGGCAAAAATAAAGCTAAGTCTACTTAAGAGCAAAGATAAGGCTTAGTCAACTTCTAGGTTATTTGACAAGCCTTTATTTTTTGCTAAGACTTCTACCTTTATTTTCACCTTTACTTTTACCGAAATAATTAGCCCCTATTACCCCCAGGATAATCATTAGGGAACCAATAATATGATAGTAGAAAATCTCCTCTTGCAAGAAAATTACTCCCGCTATAATGGAAATAACAGTGGCTAAGTTTGTAAAGACACTCATCTTGGATGCCTCTATTCTGGAGAGGACGAAATTAGTGAGGACAGATGTTAGGAGAGTGGAAAGGACTCCAAGGTAGAGGACGCTTAGAATAAATGAAGGCTCCCCTAAGGGAAGGAAAAAAGTGTTCAAGGTTCCCTTAATAAGATGTGATATAATTGCCGTAAAAGTAAAGAAAAGGAAGCTAATGATCATCATGACTATGCTTAATTCAAAGCTGGAGAAATCCCTGGTTAATCTACGGGCCAGAACACTATAGCCGGCAAAAGATAAAGCTGATATAAGGAGAAGTATTATTCCTTTTAGGTTGCTTATTTCAAATGAGTATCCCTTCATTAAAGTAATATAGATTACTCCTAGAACAGAAACAAAAATAGAGATTTTCTGCAAGAGCGTAGTTTCTTCCTTGAGGAAAATAGTGGCTAAGATTAAGGTAAAGATGGGAATTGTCGCACTTAAAATGCCAGCCTCAGAGGAGGATGATGCTTCTAGTCCGAAAGTTTGGAAGGCAAAAAACATCAAGGGATAAAAAATTGCTAAAGGAAGTATGCGGAGAATACTTTTAAAACTATAGTTTACTTTAACCAATTTAAAGGCCAGGAGTATAATAACGGCAACAAAGGAAGCACTAAAGCGATAGGCTAAAAGATCAAAGGGGTTCGCCACTGCTAAGGCAATTTTGCCGAAGAGGAAAGAAAAGCCGGTAATAAGGGTATATAATAAAGCAGCGGAATAAACGAATTTGCTTGTTCTAATTTCCATAAAAGTAGCCCCCAATCAGAATTTATCTTATACTTAGAGTATAGCAACTTTTAGAAAAGAAGCCATGAAGAAGATTTTAAACTTATGCCCTAAATGATAGTTATTATTATTAAGAATTTTGTGGGTTTATAAAGAGGTAATTCTTAAAACGTATCGAAAAGACTATAATGCTAGAATAATACAATTATGCCAACTTTCATCTGTTGTTAGGGAATAGGAGTGTTTGCACCTATGACAGGGAACACCTTTGGATCAGATGATAATTTTATAAATTTTTTCGATACCTTTGATGAGATGGTTCTTATTGCCAGCGAAGAAGGTCAGATTATCTATGCTAATAAAACCCTTATGCAAAAGCTCGGCTATAATGAGGAAGAGGTAATCGGTAGGAATATCCTGGACTTTAAGCTCCCCAATCAAAAAATTGAGACAGAGGAGCTTCTAAGAAATGTTTTTACAGGAAGAAAGGATCAATATGGTCTGCTTTTAGTGCGAAAAAACGGGGAAATAGTGCCTTCCGAAATTCGGGTCTGGCTGGGGAAATGGTCAGGAAGGAAGTGCCTTTTTGGCATAATTAACGAGTTAAGGATGGGTGAGGAAAAACCACTCTCTCTCCA
>JAAZLD010000056.1 GCA_012799495.1 Desulfitobacterium sp.
ATTAAGGGGATTTTAAAACCGTGGGATCATGTTATTACTAGCTCTATGGAACATAATTCTGTAACTCGGCCTTTAGCAAAATTAACTCAACAAGGGGTGGAAGTGACGAAGCTTCCTGGAAATAGCTATGGATGGTTGGATCCTAAAGAAGTTGCGGAAGGGATTAAGGAAAACACGAAATTGATAGTGCTTAGTCATGCTTCCAATGTAACAGGCCTTATCCAACCTATTGAAGAAATTGGCAAGCTAGCCCGTCAAAAAGGAATTCTTTTTATGGTGGACTCTGCTCAAACGGCAGGTTCATTTGAAATTGATGTGGATAATATGAACATCGATTTATTAGTATTTGCTGGTCATAAAGGTTTGCTTGGGCCACAGGGAACTGGTGGTTTATATATTCGCCCGGATCTTCAATTAGATACTCTCAAAGAAGGGGGTACTGGTTCTAACTCTGAATCACCTCTCCAACCTGAGGAAAGTCCGGAAAGGTATGAAAGTGGTACCTTGAATACTCCTGGCCTAGCTGGATTAGGAAAAGGAGTGGAGTACATTCTGGAAGTAGGGTTAGAGAAGATTCGGGAGAAGGAAAAGAAGCTTACATTAGAACTAATGAAGGGCATTATGGAGATCCCTGGAACAAAAATCTATGGTCTAGGCCTTAAGGTAGAAAGAGCGCCAGTAGTTTCTTTTAATATAGAAGGAAAAGAACCATCTCAATTAGCTTATTTGCTAGACCAAGTCTATGAAATAGCTTCTCGCCCAGGACTTCACTGTGCTCCTGATGCCCATCGGATTTTGGGGACTTTTCCTTATGGAGCCTTGCGCTTGAGTCCTAGCTATTTTAATACCAGTCAGGAGATCGAGAAATGCTTAGTAGCTATTTCAGAATTAGTTTAACTTTTTACCTAAAAAACAGGAAGAAAATCAGTAAACTGTAAAATATATTTAATAACTTTTCAGAACTTGTAGAAAATATACTCATTTTTTGATAGAATAGGGACATGGGAATTGACCTGAAAACCTATTGCTTTTCCAGGTTTGCTCACAAGAGTAAGCTTTTGTTTATTAGGAATATGGCGGTCTGACAGCTAGCTGGCTTGAGAGAGGATTATACATAATATGTATAATTTTTCTTTAAGTCAGTTATGAGACAAGCCTAATAGACAAAAGAAGTAAAGGCAAACAACATCGAGGAGGTAGAAAATGATGCATCACAATTATGGTGAAACAAGCACTCACGGGAACTCTCTTGACTTATCTGATTTCAAAGCTGCACTTCTTATGGCTGTAGATCTAGGATTTGAAGCTCTAAAAGAAGTAGCCCAAAAGCCTATTGAAGCAGGCGAAGATGTGGCTATGAAAGCATGCGATGAAGGCAAAAAAGTTGTAGAAAAAGGAGTAGGAGTTGCCAAACAGCATCCAATAGCAACACTATTGATTGCCTTTGGATTGGGTTTCTTAGTAGTGAAATTATTTAAAAGGAAGTAAAGTATGGAAACGGTAGCAGATGTAATCATCAAATTTTTAGATTTACTTGAAGCTCAATTTGCCGATTTTCGGGGCAAATTATTTAAAGTCCTCATAGCTATTGGATTACTTATTGTAGCTCTTGTTCTGGCAATGACTGGTTTCATTATGTTTGTTGTTGGAGTTTACCAGGGCTTTTGTGTATTTATGCCAAACTTTTTGGCAGCCTTTGCAGTTGCCTTGTTATCCTTCTTGATGGGAGGAGGATTGATTTTGTGGGCAAAGAAAAAAATGTCCTAAGTGTGGAGGAAGCTAAGGAACAATTTAGGGAATCAATGGCTAGATTCCAAGCAAAGAAACTTGTTGTTGACAATATATTACCATTGTCTGCAGCTTCCTTAGTCTTAGGAATGATTTCCGCAGATTCCGCCAAAGCAAGAGAAAGTCTGATTAGTTTAGCAGTTACAGTGATTAAAAAAGCTTTATAGATTAAAACGGAAGTTCTCGTAGCGCGCCGTTCAAGAATCTAAGAATTTAGATACTCTTGTACGGCGTTTTTCACTACCGTAAAATCCAGCGCTAGAAACAGATTCCACACTTAAATTCCACACTTAAATGGAAATTATACGGAATACCTAAAGCATAGAATATAATAAAGGAAATTCAAATTCCTAAGAGAAAAATATAGAGAGAAATCAAAGGAGGGTATACATGAAAAAAATAGAGGCTATAATCCGTCCCGGGAAGTTAGATGAAGTACAAAATGCCCTAGATGAGTTAGGTGTAAGTGGCTTAACTGTTACTCAAGTAATCGGGTGTGGAAAACAACGAGGGCATACTCAGGTTTATCGGGGAGTGGAGTATAAGGTTCATCTTTTGCCAAAGATAAAAGTAGAGGTAGTCGTTAAAGACTCTATGGTTGATAAGGCAGTTGCTGCTATTATCAATGAGGCACGAACAGGGGAAGTAGGAGATGGCAAAATCTTCATTTACCCAGTAGAAGAAGCAATCCGGATTCGAACAGGGGAAACAGGACACGATGTACTCTGAAATTAAATTACATATAGAATAGGTTGATAATTGCTAAGACAGTTACAGAGAACTAGATTATAAATAAAAGCTGCTTCCCATAGGATTCGGAGAAGCAGCTTTTTAGTATTTTACTGGATTAGTTTTTAGGATCTAATAGCTTGGTCTGACTTATTGTTCTTTGATGGCTTTATTTAAATCTTTAATCAAATTAGGAACATTTACCCCATGGGCATTGGCACCTTGTTCAATATTTTCAAAACGTGCAGCCACACAACCGAAGCAATGCATTCCATATTTTTGGAAAACCGCTACTGTTTGGGGGTATTTTTCTACCACATCAGTAATTTTTTCAGCACCAGTTAACATCTATTGGTCACTCCTTATTAATTAGATAATTCTTTTCATTATTATTGTATGGGTTTCTTTAATTTTAACCCAATTAAATAATGGAAGATGTAATCTGAATTACGATTTGAAAAAGTAGGAAGAAGGAAGTCAGAATTAATTACAAATAAATGAAGCATTGAGAGTATAAAATATTTTGTGTAAATGAAACTTTATAATACAAAAGGAAGACCTTTTTCTAGTAGAATAAAGCTGCAACACCAATTCACAGAAAAGAGGTCTTCCCTATGAATCAGTTTACAACAGAATTAGTAAAAGCTCTAGTAAATAAAGAAGATATAACAGAAATTTTCCGCCAGCATCTAGAACAAGCTGTAAATAAGTTATTGGAAACAGAACTTACTGTTTTTCTAGATTATGAAAAGTATGATCGCGTTGGCTTTAACTCCGGCAATTCCAGGAATGGCACATATACAAGGACTCTGCACACTGAATACGGCGATTTGGCGATTAAAATTCCACGGGATCGTAATGGTGAGTTTAAGCAGCAGACAATTCCGCCTTATAAGCGTTCGAATGACACTTTAGAATCCTTTGTTATTCACATGTTTAAAAAAGGGGTTACAACAAGCGAAATTGCTCAACTAATTGAAAGAATGTATGGGCATCATTATACTCCACAAACAATATCTAACATGACAAAGGTTGTAACTGAACAAGTAGAGGCATTTAACCAACGCCTACTACATAATCAGTATGTCTGTGTGTACTTAGATGCTACTTATATTGCAATCCGGCGAGATACCGTATCAAAAGAGGCCGTTTATATTGCCGTAGGTATTCGCGAGGATGGTTCGAAAGAGGTTCTTGCTTATACTATCGCTCCAACAGAATCAGCTCACAATTGGAAGGAGCTATTATTAGATGTTAAGGAACGTGGTGTAGAGGATGTTCTTCTGTTTATATCAGATGGGCTGAAGGGAATTGTAGACGCAATCAAAAGTGTTTTTCCAAAATCCCAATACCAAGCATGTTTAGTCCATCTTTCTAGGAATATCGCTCACAAAGTTCGCGTTTCAGATAGATTAGAAATTTGCAATGACTTCAAGGCCGTCTATCAAGCTGAAGATCTGGGGGAAGGAATGCAAGCTCTACAAGATTTTTGTATTAAATGGAAATCAACTTATCCCAAAATCATAAAGCCTTTACAGGAAAATCCCCATATTTTCACCTTTTATAACTTTCCTAAATCAATTAGGCGAAGTATTTATTCCACAAACCTGATTGAGTCGTTTAATAAGCAAATAAAAAGATATTCCAAACGTAAAGAGCAATTTCCAAATGAGGAAGCTCTCGAACGCTTTCTAGTCGCTCAGTTTGATGAATATAACCAACGCTTTGCGACAAGATGCCATAGGGGGTTTGAGCAGGCACGTGGTGAACTTTCAGAGATGTTTAATTCACTAAGACAAAAAAATTAACAAAATTAGATACAGTTCATTTTGGGGCTCTGCCCCAAACCCCGGGGGATTTTTATGGGATCCAGGTCCCGAGGTAGCTTTTCTTAGAAAAAGGCTCTTTTATTTACACAAGATTATTGACACTACCAGTTTTCGCGACCCAAAGGGTAGAACTTTTCCCTAGCAATATTTCCATCCGATTGGAAATATACTTCTCCTGTATA
>JAAZLD010000057.1 GCA_012799495.1 Desulfitobacterium sp.
TCTACAAATTCTACCTATACCAGAGACCGACCCTTAAGCGTAGCTGATTATACATAAGTGAACGATTCCGCCACGCGATTAAGTGAACGTTGTATAATCAGCTACACGACCCAAAAGCCAAAGCTCAATTCATGGTCAGGGGCATAACTATCGCTCTACAAATTCTACCTATACCAGAGACCGACCCTTAAGCGTAGCTGATTATACATAAGTGAACGATTCCGCCACGCGATTAAGTGAACGTTGTATAATCAGCTACACGACCCAAAAGTAGCTTACTGCAACCCCAATCCTTTGCGCTTCTCTAGAATATAAGCCTCAATTCCCTTGGCCACTTCTACAGGATCATCTCCTAAGGCAACCTTTCCTCCAGTTAATTCTTCTACATCTTCTGTTAGAAGCTTAACTAGTTTTTCTCCACCTGTAACAAATGGTGTGGGAGAAAGATGGGTATAAGCACCATATGCCACAGCAAAGATTCCATCAATGGTAGCCTTTTGTTCCATCCATTCGGGAGCGGTAACAGCTATTGGCAATTGAGGAACATCCACATCTAGATGATCCGCTAAAGCTGTTACTAACATACTTACCCTTCCTGTATCTGTACAAGTTCCAAAGCTTAGGACAGGAGGAATCTTTAGAGCAGAGCAGATTTCTTGTAACCCTGGACCTGCTTCTTTGATAGCATCAAGATTACAAAGGCCTGCCACCTCAAGGCCGTGGTTACCGCAGCCACCTGCCACTACTAAAATATCCCGCTTGATCAATTCTTTGGACAAGTTTACCGTATTCCAATCCTGAGGGCCATTCCGGAGAGTAGAGCAGTTAGCTAAAGCTACCACACCTTTGATTTTTCCTGCTGCAATGACTTCTACTAATTTACCTAGATCATTTCCCACAGCTCCTAAAACTGCTTCTGTAGAGAAGCCAGCAATAGCCTTAGTTTTCTGTTGAGGAACTTTTGGAACTATATTCTTCTCTTTTCTCTTCTTAAAGTTCTCAATGGCTAAGTCGATTAAAGTTTCAACGGTTTTATCTATTTCACTAGGATCATAGGGAATCTTATGTTGTAAGCCTGGCATATCAACAATAGTACTAGTGGAGACCAAAGTCACTTGGTATTTTTCTGCATACATATCAATAGCTGGAGGAGAACAGTTTTCTTCCATAGCCACCACATCTACTGCACCGGTAGCAAGCATAGGCTCAATAGCTAACCAGTTCCCCATAAGTCCGACGAAAACATCATCAACTTCAAAACGTTGTAAGAGTTCTTGTCCTGTTTCAATTGAGCCTACTACCCGCAACCCTTTAGCACCAGCTGCTTTCGCTTTTTCTTGAACTTCCGGATCATGAGCTCTCTCAATCATAGCTGCACCGATCCAAGGCTGGTGACCATTAAAGACGATGTTGATATGGTCAGGACAAAAGATTCCTAAGTCCACTTCCACTTCATGAGGTTGAGGAGTTCCAAAGAGGATATCCTGAACCATCTCCAGACCGATTTGGGAGTTGTAGATAGTGGCTAAGCCCAGGCGAAGAGCTTTTAAGGCTAAGGAGACATGATTACCATCCACGTTAGTAAGACAACTGGCTACACAATTTTGCTCTTCATGTACTGTCCCGGAAGGATAGATCCCGATTTCTTTCCAGACTTCTTTCCGCTTTTTTGGAGCAAAGGCCTCTACCATTAAGTTAGGCTCCTCCACACCGATCCGCTGTTGATTTTCTAGGAGTTTACCTAGTTGGATAGCCATTTGGTTTTGGTCTTGGTTAGTATCTATACCTAATTTTTCGCACATCCACTTTAATTTGTTAGGATCTTTAATAGTAAAAGGTGTTTTTCCTTCACCGGTGGCAACTAATGTGCGGAATGCTTCATAAGCGTGATGGCTGTATGTACCCGCTCCCATAATGTTTTGCAATAAGAGTTTGCGCATAGCCATAGCATCAGGACCAATACCACAAACACCCCGGTCCTGAGGACCCTTTTCATTGATTCGACAAGGTCCTTGGGAGCAAAGGGTACAACTTAAGCCTTGGAGACAAAATTTACAACGAATTTTTTCCTGATCTGCGTAACGATCAAAAACGTTGGACATTCCATCTTCCCGTATCCGTACCAACATTTCTTCAACGGAATCATGGATACTTACCCTGCCTTCCGTTTTTTCTAGGATGGTTTCACTCATAATCTTCACTCCTTGTTGCTGAATTTCTACCCATATATGAACAATTCCATTCAACAAAGAGTTTGCTCAGTTTCAGCCTTTCCTATGTATGTAATTAGCATTTTAAGTCTACCAAGTAAGATAGTAATCTATATTTTGTATAACCTAGTAATAGATATTTTAAGGTTTGTAATGTAACATAAATTTTGCTAGAATTATGTTATGTCACATTTTGGAGGGTATAATGTGGAATGCGTTGAGCCCATTAAAGATGTTGAAAGCATCAAAAATATAAGGAGAGTCTTAGGAAAAAGTTCCCAAAGAGATCTTCTCCTTTTTGTTTTAGGTATTAATACCGGAATAAGGATTAGCGATCTTTTAACTCTTAAACTTAGTGATGTATGGGAAAAGGGACAGATCAAAGAATTCCTCTGCCTTTATGATGATAAGCGTGAAGAAGAAGATATTTACTACTTAAATAGTAAAGTTCGGGAAGAATTAGAAAAGTACTTAGCGAGTAACCCTTTAAATGAAGGTGATTATCTATTTAAATCCCAAAAAGATGATCTTCCCATCACTCGTCAGCAAGCTTACCGGATTATTAACCAGGCGGCAAGAGATGCAGGAGTTCTCGGAAAAATCGGTACCCATACTTTAAGAAAAACTTTTGGGTACCATGCTTTTCGAGCAGGTGTAACCATATCCTTACTAATGAAAATCTTTCACCATTATTCCCCATCGGAAACATTAAAGTATATTGGTGTGGATAAAGAAGAAACTAAATATATAAGAATCGATGTAAACCTTTAAATGGAAGTCAACTGTTAAAATCAATAGTAATCTCTAAAATCAATCTATGAATATTTAAAGGCAATAATAAACTCCA
>JAAZLD010000058.1 GCA_012799495.1 Desulfitobacterium sp.
AAGATGATGGAAAAGTCCAGCTAAACGCAAAAGATATTCTGGGGGGGTGTTTTCCACTACCTTGAGGGTGTGTTCCCAGAGATCTTCATTATAGCCAGGCCTTGCCATACAGTTCTGTAAATTAGCTAGTTCCGGTAAGTACATATCTAGATACCCTATTTCCATAAGCAAAGTTAAAGCTGACCGGGGATTCTCCAAAATCAAGATGGTCCCTAGTTCTTCGGAAATACGTTCTAATGCTACACTAGATATTTTAGGCAAGAATTCTTTAGCTGCACTTAAAGTATTTTCTTCGATAGTTAAGTTATATTTACAAGAGAAACGCACCATCCGTAAAATACGCAAAGGATCCTCACGAAAGCGCTCATAAGGATCCCCACAGGCTCGTAGGATCTTTTTTTCTAAATCTTCTCGACCGCCAAGAGGATCGATTATCTCCCCAGTTTTTCCATTTTGATAAATGGCATTAATAGTGAAATCCCGGCGTAGAGCATCTTCCTCCAAGCTTCCGGAAAAAGGATTAAAATCGATCCGTTCTCCCTGATGAAAAACTGTCAGAGTTTGGTGTTTAGCACCGATCCTAAGAGGATGATATCCCCATTTCTTAATATGTTTTTCTAAGATTTCTAGAGGCAAGGCAACAATTCCGTCCACATCCTTGCTGGGTTTTTGTAAAAGGGAATCCCGAACTGTTCCCCCTACTAGATAAACGGGAGCAATTTCTGCAATTTGGGTAATGAACTTTTGCCAAAACTCCACCCAGATCCCTCATTTCTTCCACACTTAGCAAAGGACTTTGAGTTTTCCTCCCATGGTAATATCCCAAGGGCTATCTGGTCCCCACTCTCCATCCAGATCTGAAAAAGTAGGACGTTCAGTACGAATGTTCAACTTCGAAGTTTGGAATTGAATAATTTGCTCACTTTCCACTTTCCCACTACCTACTAATTGTAAAAGCATCCTCATAGTATCAGGCCATCCACTATGTTTAACAAGAAGAAAATCTAACTTACCATCAATTAGAGAAGCTTTAGGGATCAATTGGCGAAATCCTCCCACAGAAACTCCGTTCACTGCTAAGATAAGCATACCTTCCTCACAATAGACTTTTCCCTCGTGAGTATATTCTACTTTAAAAGGGCGATAGCTAGGCAGAGTTTCAATACCTTTCAGGTAATAAGCTAATTGCCCTAGGCGGTTTTTGATATGTACATCCACCTTAGGAGATACATCTGTAAGAAGGCCGGCACTAAAGACATTGACAAAGTACCGATCATTTACTTTCCCTAGATCCATTTCGAAGGGGGAACCTTTGACAATAGCTTCACAGGCCTCTTTTACTTTTGAGGGTAAACCCAAGCCATAAGCCAAGTCATTAGCTGTTCCAACAGGAAGAATCCCTAAGACGGGGCGATTTTCTGAAGTTATTTTCATGAGTCCATTAACACATTGATGGACACTACCGTCACCTCCAGCGATCACCACACAATCCACATCTCCACTTTGAGAAGCTGAGTACTCAATATCTACGGGAGATTTGGTACGGTGGACACTGACGGCATATCCTCCATCTTGGAAAATGCGAATTGCTGTGTCTAACTGAGGAATGAGACGGCGTTTCCCAGCATAAGGATTGTAGATTAAACGCAGCTTTTTTCTTTCCATAAAAATAAATCTCCTTTGGATACTTGATACCCTTGAACTTTACCCTTCACTAAGGGGATATAGATTAGTCCGTTGCTCCTTGCCTAATCTATATCCCTAGCTTTAGAAAAGTAGTTTTCTAGAATTTGAAGTGGCTTCTGGGCTAATCAGAGCTTAGATCTTCACCCTAGCCTTAAAACTACTACTTTAGGTTCTCTGGATTTAAGGCTTGAAGCTCTGGTAATACAAAACGGCCATCTTTACGAACTAAGACATCATCAAAGTAGATTTCTCCACCACCATACTCGGGACGCTGAATAGCTATTAGATCCCAGTGAATAGCTGACTTATTACCATTATCAGCATCATCATAGCAATTCCCAGGGGTAAAGTGGAAACTACCATCGATTTTCTCATCAAAGAGAATGTCTTTCATGGGATGAAGGATATAAGGATTTACCCCAAGAGCAAATTCCCCAATATAACGAGCTCCTTCATCTGTATTAAAGACCTTTTCGATTCGTTCGGTATCATTGGCAGTGGCCTTAACGATCTTTCCATCTTTAAACTCAAGGACAATGTTTTCATAAGTAAAGCCTTGATAGATAGCCGGTATATTGTAGGAAATACGGCCATTAACAGATTCCCTTACAGGCGCAGTATATACCTCACCATCTGGGATGTTTAAACGTCCATCACATTTAAGAGTTTTGATCCCTTTAATAGAAAAGGTCAGATCCGTTCCAGGACCAGTGATACGAACTTTATCTGTCTTATCCATTAACTCCACAAGGGGATCCATAGCTTTAGACATTTTGCTATAATCCAGATTGCAAACATCAAAATAAAAGTCTTCAAATTTCTCAATACTCATATTAGCCAATTGGGCCATGGAAGCATTAGGATAGCGCATAACTACCCATTTCGTATTAGAAACTCGCTCATCTGAAACAATTCTGGAATAATCCTTTTGATAGATATTCATCTTTTCTGGATCTACGTCAGCTAGTTCACTAACATTTTCTCCTGCCCGTATTCCTACATAAGCATCAATATCTTTCATACGGTTCAGTTCCCAGCGAGCCATGGCTTGAGCTTGCTCTACGGTGATTCCTTTTAAAAGTTCCCTTAATAAGGTATGATTATTGATAGTTAAAAAAGGGTGTCCACCCGCTTCATAGGCATACTTAATTAAAGCCTGAGCCAAGGGAATCTCCAAACCATGTACTTCAATAAGGATTTTCTCCCCTTGTTTTAACTCTACAGAGTAATTAATAATAGATTTAGCTAGTTGGTCAATACGTGGATCTTTCACTGTTAATGCCTTCTTTCTGCGTAAGATAATTTGATTTAAACTTTTGCGATAATTGTTTATTAACTTTTATTTACTATTGCTAGCTTAAACTAGCTAAAATAACTATAGATCATCCAAATCCCCGATGCAAATTTCCCCCACTAAAATTTCCATACTTGTAAGATTTCTCTACGCTGTCGTGAAATTCCTTTTATAAGTTACATATAAAAATCTGGGATTTTGACTAACCAGAAAAGGACTTCGGAGTGACAGGCTAGAAAAAATCCCAATTAGGAGCACAAAAAATGACAAACAAAAATGACCTCTGGACCTATGTTCTTCAACCTAATGATGAAGGTTTAAAATATCAAGACATCCTTAAAAAGCGCTTTCACTTCTCTCGCAAGCTTATTAACCGCTTAAAAGAAGGGGAACTAGTTTGGGTAGATGGGGTCTTTACCTTCCTGACTGCCCGAGGAAAAGCTGGAAAAACTCTAGCTGTTCAATTACAATTGCCAGAAACCAATAGTATTCCTGGTGAGGATCTGCCTTTGGATATTCTCTATGAGGATGATTATTTTCTAGCTGTGAACAAACCTGCTGGTCAAGTTATCCACCCCACACCCCTTCATCCTAATGGAACCATCGGGAACGCTGTTGTTGGCTATTGGCTGTCTAAAGGGGAACCCCGACCTTTTCGCCCTATCCACCGGATCGATCGCAACACTTCCGGAGTGGTAGTGGTGGGAAAAAACCAATTTGCCCATCAACAAATGGCCTGGCAACACGAAAAAAGACTTATCGTGAAAAAGTACCTAGGAATCGTGGAAGGACAAGTTCCTCAAGATCAGGGTACTATTAATGCTCCTATCGACCTTGCCCCTGGAAGTTTTATGGTTCGTGAAGTTTCTCCTACAGGCTCCCCAGCCATTACCCATTATAGAGTTCTGGAGCGATTCCCTAAGGCAACCCTCTTGGAATTCCTTTTAGAAACAGGTCGCACCCATCAGATAAGGGTTCACTGTCGCCATCTAGGTCACCCTCTTTTAGGAGATGATCTCTATGAAGGAGACTGCACCCTCATCCAACGCCAGGCTTTACATTCCTCTACCTATTCTTTCCCCCATCCCATGACAAGTAAAACCCTTACTATCGCAGCCCCTCTGGCTGAAGATCTTCAGAAATTGATCCAAAACTTAAAAAGTACTTCTTAAAAAAAGAATACAACCCAATTAAAGAATAACTCACAAAAAAACAAAGACCAGATAGAAGTAAGTTACTTCTATTTGGTCTTACCATTTGTGTCTGATTATTTTACTAGATTGTAATTTCACTACCTACTGAAAGATAAGCAATTTTGTCACCCATGATAGCCTTCAGCCTTTCATAAGCAGGAATTCCCGTGCAATGGCAAGTAAAAAACTTTCCCTTTGTACTGAGAAGGTGTTTACCTATTCTATCTATTCTATCTATCCAATCTATGTTCTCATTTTCACCAGAAGGACTAGAAAGGTGAAACCCGCCTACCACATAGTCCGGCATTTTCCCCTTGAGGGAATGAAAATGCTCAAGTATATTTATGATCCCATTGTGGGCACACCCTGTTACTAAAAGAGTTTTTCCATCTTCCTCAATGACAAGGTTTTGTTCATGAGCAAAGTCATCCTCTACTCTTTCACCCTTATACTCCATAAGCAACCCACTATTTGATTTTGGCGGTGACTCTCTGCGAGGGATATTCGAGAATACGTGGATAGAATCACTGATCAAAAAGCGATCTGAAGCAAAAGTAATTTGTTTATTATCTTTGAGTTTTTCATCGAGACCAATAAATTCTAATTCATTGTTTGGGCGGATAGCATAGTGTTGACCAAAAGCTAGGTGATGTAAAAACACTCTAGCTTTCGTATTTTCTTGGAAAAATGTCTTTAACCCTCCCCCATGGTCGTAATGTCCATGGGAAATTACAAGAAAGTCAATATTAGCAATATCTACATCTAGTTTTTTGGCATTGTGAAGAAATAATTCACTTGCACCCACGTCAAACAATATTTTATGGTCCTTTGTTTCTATATATAGACTAAGGCCATGCTCGCAACCAAATTCTTGTGATAAGGTTGTATTTTCAACTAAAGTTTTAATAAGTATGGTATCCACCACCTTTTAGTGACCTTATTTATTTCACCTTTTTATTTTGCCTTATTTAATTTAGCCAGACGTTTTTGCAGTACCTGCATCCTTTCATCTGTCTCGGCTATAATATCTGCACATTCCTTAAGTTCCTGAATCAAATTTTCTGGTGCATTAAGATCCTTTTTATAGTGGATTTGATGTTCCAAACTAGCCCAAAAATCCATGGCAATAGTGCGGATTTGTATCTCTACTTTGACATGTTGCTTATTATTAGAGAAGAAGACCGGAACTTCCACAACTAAATGCATGCTACGATAACCATTAGGCTTCGGATCTTTTATATAATCTTCTTTATTTAAAAGGAAAATATCGTCCTGCTTACAAAGCATCTCAGTAATAGCATAAATATCATTAATAAAAGGACAAATTACCCTTACACCGGCCACATCATGGATATTTTCTATAATAGAATCTATAGATAGGGGAAGCCCTCTCCTCCGCAGTTTTCCAAATATACTACTGGGTTTCTTGAGGCGAC
>JAAZLD010000001.1 GCA_012799495.1 Desulfitobacterium sp.
CCTCTTCCTTTACTTTCCGCAGTATTTCTTCCGCATTAGCAATTTCCAGTCGGATATTCACTTCAGGATATTCTTCTTTAAATAAGTAGATGGAACATGGCAGAGAGACATTACCAATTGTTGTACTTGCTCCTACGATAATTTGATTGTTCTCATGCTGGAGAATTATTTCTAATTGCTGCTCCATTTCATCTTGCAAGTCCAGTATTTTCTGGGCATACTGATAAAATACTTCCCCTGCCTTAGTAGGGATAACACCTTGCTGGGTTCGCTCGAATAACTGACCTTTATAATACTCTTCTAAGTTCTTAATCTGGGTGCTTACAGCGGGTTGACTTAAGTGAAGGGCTTTAGCAGCCTTGGATATACTCTGGAATTTAGAAACAGCGATAAAAATCTTTAATTGATAAGTATCCAAAGATTCACCTGCTCTCTTTCCCAAAACAAACCTTTTTACACAGGACCTACGCTTTAGATATTCATCTCATAATGTTTTTGATATTATTTCCAAATAGTCCCTATCTCATATTATACTAAAATTCACTTTTTGGGTAGGGATATTAGTAATAATAAAATTTTATTCTCATCAACGGTACACAAAAAGCGTTCCAACTGATAATATCAGAGGAACGCTTGCTGTTTTAATCTTTATAGAGAATATGTTTAAAGCAAATTATTCTTACTACGCAAAATTTTATTATATATTTTCTTCTTTTTCCAATTTAGTTTGACACTTTGTACAAACTTTAAGATTAGCTGGGTTTATGGCCCCGCATTCTCCGCATTTAATAGGTTTTTGTGTAGTTGGTGGTCTAAAGCACATTTTACATCCTCCTCATACTTCGAAAAATTAGTATGGGAAATACCCCACTGTTCAAAAGATATTACCTAAAGGCGATCCCAACCAGCCGATTTTTCATCAGCTGGGGGGTTAGATTATTTTGTTCTAGTGCCCTATTGTAATTCGAGTTGAACTGGTTCGACTATTTATAAATTTAGAAGCTTTGGCAAAATTTTTACCAAGTACATTAGCTAAGGTTTTGCAACTTTTCTTTTCAAAAGAGTTGTGGGCTGGAACATTGCGCCAAGCATCTGTTACCAAGCCTTCAGCGGATATAACCATAGTCGTTAGACATTCATTAGGGCAGCGATAACATTGCACATCTTGTTCGCGCATTAAGCTCACTCTTCTATTTTAGGTGCAACAGGGCTGTCATAATCTAAAGCTGTATCTGCTTTGTAGATTTTGCAAAGGCAAGCTTTGTAAGGGTTATCTCCGGAGAAGTTGCAGTCTTCATACTCGTCAGAGATAATTGCGTTGATATTTGTATCCCATACACCAAAGAGGTATGGTTCTTCTTCTGGCATTTCGGGGAAGTACCAATAAGCCTCTGCACTTACTGTATCGGGACGTATTTCTGAAGTAATTCTTGCTTTTTGCCGTACCCTGCCCAATGGTGTTTCGATATATACCATTTCACCATTTGCTATATTGTGTTTGCGAGCTGTTTCAGGATGGATCTCCACTACTGGATAATCATGCATCCACCGTAAAGACTTCAATTGACGATGTTGACTATGCCACCAAGGACGTATTCTTAAACCACTAAGGAGATAGTATGGATACTCCTTAGCTAATTCAGGGGTTTTAGTTGGGCTTTGAGTACGATCCTCATAGTCTGGCATGGGGTCAACCCCAGCTGCTTCTAAAATGCTAGGTAGAAACTCTACTTTTCCAGAAGGTGTACCAAATCCGTATTTTTCATAATTGTGGAAATGAGGTGCTGGTGAAAGCCAGAACTCATCTCTTTCGGCTAATTCTTTATGAGTAAAGCCTGATTTTCCAAGATAGAGATCGAATAATCCTTCTAGTGTATCTGGCCACTCTCCAGGTAATTCACAACGTTTAGCTAACTCTTTCCAAATATAGTAGTCATCTTTTCTTTCATATAAAGCTTCCATGGGTTGCTTATAGGCCATGGTAGTATCTGTTACTCCCCAGAATACCATTAGGTGCGGTCTTTCTAAGAAAGATGCAGCTGGAAGCACATAGTCACATAAAGCTAAGCTAGGTGTCATCCAGAAATCCATGCCTACTAAAAGATCAAGGTGATGTTTCATTGCTTTATGCCAATTCTTAGCATTAGATACGTTAACTAATGGGTTACCACCTTGGATAAAGAAAGCTTTAATTGGGTAAGGTTCTCCCTCAATCATTGCATCAACAAGACCTCGTGTGGCAGGGAATCAGAAGTATTGAGAAGCTCCGTAACCCTCACCATACCAAGCTTTTTGAACTGATTCATTAACACGTCTAAAGCTTTCTACTGAGCAGAGTGGGAATTTTTCTGCTGAAACACAATCTCTCACATCTTTATTATTCATAAAATGACGATAGCCGTTTAGGTTGAAGTAATCTAAGAAGGCATGGGGGCCTGTCAATGGATTACCGCCTTCACGGTCGATATCGCCGTTTAGTACTTTAATCACATTTTGTGTATAGACGGTAGACAGACTAGCTGATCCTGTTTGACATGGTGCGAGTGGCCAAAGTTGGCAAGTGGGGCCATCTGCATACGTACGAGCAAATTCAATAATTTGTTGTACGGGCACTTCTGTAATCTCAGAAACTTTTTCCAGAGGATAATTCTTAGCTTTCTCCACAAGTTTCTCAAAGTCTAAACACCATTTTTCAATAAACTCTTCATCATATAATCCTTCGCTGATCATGTAATTAATCACACCCCAGCCGAAAGCTCCATCTGTACCGGGACGGATTTGGATCCAAAGGTCAGCATAGGATGCGGTTTCCGTAAAACGTGGATCTACGACTACTAATTTAGCTCCTTGATCCATGGCCGCTCTACAAACATTCCATTTTGTATTATTACTTTGAGCAGTGTTTGCACCCCAGCAGACAATTGTTTTGGTTACACCGGGGGCAGGCATAGCACCTAATGAGTCCCAACCATACATAGCAACTTCGGTGACAATACTTGCTTCACCACAGTTTTTACCTTGGTTAAACACATTAGGCGTTCCCCAGTAGTTAGCGAATCTCCATTGTGTATAATCAGAAGGTTCATGAACGGTACCGCCCATAGTGCTAACTGCTTCTGGTCCAAATTCTTCTCTTATCTTGAGAAGTTTTTCGGCGATTTCGTCCATGGCTTGATCCCAACTAATTCTTTCCCATTTTCCTTCTCCCCGCTCACCGACGCGCTTGAGAGGATAATTTAGTCTATCGGGATGATAATGGAATTCCGGAATTGCCCGTACCCGTTCACAGGTGTAACCACTACCAATAGGTGCATTTGGATCACCTTCTACACCTACTAACTTACCATCATCGATCTCTAAGATTAACCCACAGCATTGCCAGCACATATAACATACTGATTTCTTATATTCTACAGCCATTCTAATACCTCCAAACCCATTATATTGATCCCAATTATCCAGCTGAGAACGTACTAAGTATTTCTTTCACCACTCTCCTTTCTGTCTTTGTGTATACGCCTTTCGGACACTTCTATTACGTTTTCAGCTGCTTGCTTACTTATAATGCATTTTCCATGCCAACTATTTCACAAGAAAAATGTACGGTTTTTGACCAGTTTATTGGGTTATTAGAGTTGTTTTGGAATATTTATTCAAACAAAAAACCAGATTGAAATTCCAGTTATTTCAGTCTGGTTTTTTTATTCGCCTTTAAATTAGGTATCTACGCGCTTAAAATAGCCATTATTAAATATCTATTGTTTTTAATCTTCTATAGAGAGTTGTTTTACTCATCTCTAACAGTTTCGCTGCCTCAGTAACGTCTCCATTTGTCCTTCTAAGGGCTTCCTTAATATATCTTTTTTCCATCTCAACCAGAGAAAGTGAATCGGTATCATCATAAGATTGATTAGATTTTTTTCCTAGAAAACTTAGATGCTCGCAAGTTATAACTTCATCTTCTGTCATGAAAAATATTTTTTGGATAGCATTTTTAAGTTCGCGAATATTTCCAGGCCAATGGTATTCCCGCATAGTCTCTAGGGCTTCCTCACTAAATTTAATGTTCATACCTAATTGCTGATTAAACTTCGTTATAAAGAACTCTGTTAAAGCGATAATGTCCTCAGGCCGTTCCCTCAGAGGAGGTATATTAATATTTATAACGTTAAGACGGTAAAAAAGATCTCCACGGAATTTTTTCTCTTTCACGAGAGTTTCTAGATCCTGATTCGTAGCACAAATAACCCTCACATCAACTGGACGAGGAGTGCCCCCACCTAAGCGCACTACTTTTTTATCTTCTAACACTCTTAAAAGAATAGGTTGCTGGACTAGTGGCATGTCCCCGATTTCATCTAAGAAAATGGTACCGCCATTAGCTTGCTCAAATTTACCCATGGCTCCATTACGGCGAGCCCCTGTAAATGCTCCCGCTTCATAGCCAAAAAGTTCACTAGAGGCTAGCTCTTGGGGTATAGCAGCACAGTTTACCGTAACAAAAGAATTATTATGGCGTGAGCTGTAACTATGTATGGACTGAGAAATAAGCTCTTTTCCTGTACCGCTCTCCCCAGTCACCAAAACATTAGCTCCCATTTTAGCGGCATGCTTAGCTTGACGGATCACTTCTTCCATTTTAGGACTACGACTAATGATATTTTCAAATGTGTAAAGTCCATTTTCACTTTTTTTAATTTTTGGTACTGCATAAGTATCGGCAATAAATTGTTTGCTTTTACCTTGTATAGTGCTTCCTATTTCTTTAGCTGCAGCATAGAGCATGCCTAAGTGCATAGGGTGTGGCTCTTGTTTATCAGATGTAATACCGATTACACCAGCCAAGCAATTCCGGTTATCAAATATTGGTACACATGTACCACTCCAGGATTTACTGATTTCCAAATAATGTTGACTTTTTGCAATCTGGCTAACTCGTCCAGTTTTTAAGCTAATGGCAATTGCATTACAACCCATACTTTCTTCATTCCATAAGCAACCGGGTATTTTGAAAGCCTTTTCAGCTTTCAGAGTCATATTGTGCTCCCCGAATTGCTCTAAAACTAACCCACTTTCATCGCAAATAAACAGAATAAAATCAGGCCCTAACACAAATTTAGAAAAATACTTAAGAAAAGATCTTGTATTTTTTATAAGGGAAGATTTTTGCTTAATAGTCCTTAATTCATCCATAGGTATAATATTAAATTGAGGTTTTTGGGGATCAATACCCTTTTCTAAAGACCTCATCCAGGACTCTTTTATATCACTATACATTTGATCATAAATTCCCCCTCGATATAAGGGTTTTTCTTCTTGATCAAAAAAAATCGACTCGTTTACACTATCGATAAGCACTTCAATTCCCCCTTTATAATCGTTTTTTCTTTCAAATACAATTTCCAAATGAGAATGCTATCACTATC
>JAAZLD010000059.1 GCA_012799495.1 Desulfitobacterium sp.
AACATAAACTTCACAGCCAATAATTGGCTTAATCCCAGCCCTTTTACATTCTTTATAAAAGTCGATAACTCCATACATAACCCCATGGTCTGTAATGGCTAAGGCAGGCATATTTAATTCAGCGGCCCTTTTGACTAATTCCTTAATCCGAGCCGCCCCATCTAAAAGACTATACTCTGTATGAACATGGAGGTGAACAAATCCCATCCGTATACCTCCTTCTCTAGAAACTACTTTCTTGATACGCTACGTATTTGTAGCTATATTTGTTTATTAAGTCTATTTTAAGTCTATTTGTCTTAAATAAGCAATACCCATAGGGTCAAGCAGGTGAGGAGAAGGGGTCCCTTTTGTCAAGGATGTAGTTATGATAAACTAAGATCATTGATTTTAGCGTAGTATTTGACAGTAATTCAACATAGTTAATAACAGCATAGGAGCATTATAGATGGACACAAAAAAAGACCTCAAAAAACATTACTTTAAGTACATTTTTTCTCTATTGCTTTTTGGCTCTAACGGGGTCATTGCAAGTTATATTTCCCTTTCCAGTTATGAAATCGTTTTTTTCCGCTCCCTAATCGGTAGCTTATTACTTATTGCACTATTTAAACTTGCCGGGAACAAATTCGATTTAATGCAAAACAAAAGACATCTCTTCTATCTTACTTTATCAGGTGCCGCTATGGGAGCAAGTTGGGTGTTCCTTTACGAAGCCTATCAACAAATCGGGGTAGGCATCGCCACCTTAGCCATTTATTGTGGACCAATTATCGTTATGGTTTTGTCCCCTTTCCTTTTTAAAGAAAAATTGACCGTGCCTAAAATAATAGGGTTTGCAGCGGTCCTTTCCGGGATCTTCTTTATCAACATCCAGGCAATTCAAGATGGTAAAACAACCTGGGGGCTTATCTGTGGTATTATGTCCGCAATTATGTATGCAATTATGGTTATCTTTAATAAAAAAGCAGTTAGCATCACGGGCATGAAAAATGCCACCATTCAGCTAACCACTGCCTTTCTTACGGTAGCCATCTTTTTAGTTTTACGCCAGGGGTTAGTTATTGATGTCTCTCCAATTGATTGGCTTCCCATCCTCATCCTGGGATTACTTAATACTGGAATAGGTTGTTATTTATATTTTTCTGCTATTAGCGGCCTGACTGTTCAGACAGTGGCTATCTTAGGCTATTTAGAGCCCCTTTCTGCCGTTGTTTTTTCCACTGTGTTCTTAAAGGAAATCCTCCATCCTATCCAAATTCTTGGGGGTATATTGATTATAGGTGGGGCTGTGTTTGCTGAATGGGCCTCAAGCAAGAACTCAAGAGCTGGTAGGATAAGAAAATCTTGAAAAATAAGTACGAACAAAAACCCCCTTCACGGTACTGTTTAAATGAACAGTTCTGCGAAGGGGGTTTTGTTATATTAGGAAACCCGTTCTAAGGAAGAGTATTCAGCGATAATCTTATCTAATTCATCTTCATCAAGGGTTTCTTTTTCAATTAAAGCTTTAGCTATCTGCTCCAAAGTTTCTTTTTCATCAGCGAGAAGTTGGACAGTCTCTTCATATAGCAGCTTAGCCAATTTTGAGGCTTCTTCAAGGATCATAGCTTCTGCGTTGACATTCAATTCCTTAAGTGAGAGCATGCCAAACCTCGGGTGCATCCCATAAGTAGTGATCATTTCCCGGATATGAGCTGTTGCCTGTTCAATGTCATTAGAGGCTCCGGTGGTTAGCAATTCTTCATCACCAAGGAGAAGATATTCGGCTGCTCGCCCAGCATAGCGAATTTTGATATTGTTTAACAAGTCTTGCTTACTGTACATCCCCATTTTTCTCGGGGTGATAAAAGTTACCCCTGCTGCCCCCGTAGTAGAAGGGACAATGGTAACCTTGGGAATTTCCATGTCCGTAAGTAATTTTGCACATAATGCATGTCCACTTTCGTGCCAAGCCACCAGTTCCTTGTGTTGCATTTCCTCGTTGCGAGATTTCTTTTTACTCCCTTTCATCACAGTCTTATAATAAGCCTCATCGATTTCTTCATAGGTGATTACAGACTGGTGTTTGTTGGCGGCAAGAATAGCGGCTTCGTTAAGCAACGCTTCTAAAGCAGCTCCCGAAAAGCCAATAGTCAACTTGGCTAAATCCTCTAGATCCACATCATCAGCTAGTTTTTTATTCTTTGCATACATTTTTATTATTTGCAAACGTGCTTTTTGGTCCGGTAAATTCACCATCAAATGTTTGTCAAAGCGGCCAGGGCGAATCAAGGCGGGATCCAAATCTTCTAAACGGTTAGTGGCGGCAATGACCACTATCCCTTCTGAGCCGTCGAATCCGTCAAGCTCATTTAACAAGGCATTAACCGTTTGATTATGCTCGCTAT
>JAAZLD010000060.1 GCA_012799495.1 Desulfitobacterium sp.
AACCTCGAACACGATAATCAATGGCCATGATATCTGGGGTAAAACCTTCAATCAAAAAGTTCAGGGCTTTCAGGGGGGAGATATGGCCGCAGGTGGAAACATCAATATCCGCTCGGAAGGTACAGATTCCTCCATGAGGGTGACTTTCCGGGTAGGTATGGACGGTAATATGGCTTTTATCTAAATGAGCTACTACCGAATCAGAACCTTCTTTAGAAATACAGGTAGGTTCTGACGGGTCATTATCTAGGTTTTTCGGATCTTCATGTTCCTCTTCCGCAATGAGCAATGTAACACTGGCACCTTGAGGCTCATAATCTTGTTTGGCAATATTTAAAACAGTGGCCCCCACCATTTGAGCCACTTCTGTAACAATATCTGTTAATCTTTGGGCATTATATTCTTCATCTATATACTGAATATAGGCATCACGATGCTCAGGAGTCTTAGCATAGCATATATCGTACATATTAAAACTCAAAGTTTTGGTAAGGTTATTAAATCCGTATAGTTTAAGCTTTTTTAGAGGTTTTACTTCCATTATTTCCTCCTTAATCATTATTGTACGAATAATAGTATGTATAAATCATCTTGTTCGAAAGAAATAGAAATTATGCACTTATGAATCTTTAATTATCCAGTCAAGTATTTTCTGATTGAATAATAATGCTCTCGTAAATATAATTATGGTACTTATGGAGAAGTGTTCTTATCTTTATACTACCATGGATAGAGATTTATTAACATAACCTTTACATAAAGCTAACATACTCTTAACCATTCCTTCATCTTGATTTTACATGAATTGAGTATGATTATACCTAGATGTGTAAACTGGCATGGAAATCTATGGAGGTTTTTATGGTTAAAATAATGCTTGTGGAAGACGATCCCATGATTCAAGAATTTGTCACCTATAACCTAGAAAAAGATGGATATCAGGTGATTAGTGTAGATGATGGAAGAAAAGCTTTGGATATGCTCCAAAGGGAAAAGCCTGACATCTTGATTTTAGATCTAATGCTTCCTGGAGTAGATGGTTTCGAAATATGTAAAACTATCAGAGGAGATATGAAGAATGCTAGTTTACCGATAATTATCCTCAGTGCCCGGGATGATCTGGCTGACAAAATCGTTGGCTTAGAGTTAGGAGCGGATGATTATATTACCAAACCATTTAGTCCTCGGGAGCTTTTAGCTCGGATTAGAGCTAGATTAAGAGAGGAAAAACGAAGTGCTGTCCCCAAGGAGACTTCCCTTACTTGGGGTGATTTGGAAATCTGGCCAAAAAGTTATTTGGCAGCTATTGATGGGGAGTATATTTCATTGACAGGGAAGGAGTTTGATCTTCTTCATATTTTCATGAAACGGCCCACTCAAGTATTTAGTAGAGAATATTTATTGCAGAAAGTTTGGGGATATACAATAACTGGAGATACTAGAACTGTAGATGTTCATATTAGCAATTTAAGAAGTAAACTAAAGGGAGCAGGCCAAATTATCCAGTCAGTACGGGGTGTTGGCTATAGGCTGGCAATTGATCCCTCTAAAAAAGTAATTAAGGAGGTAAAGTCTTGAATATTAGACAATCTTTTCAGAATTCCTTAGAAGAACTACAGGAAAAAGTCTTTGAATTAGGAAAAAAGGTAAATTACCAGGTAGATGCGGCAATGAAATCTTTAGCAAATCGTGATTTGGAACTTGCCAATGAAGTGGTTACAGGAGATTTGAAAATAAATGAACTCCAAGCTGACATAGAAGAAAATTGTATGCTTTTAATAGCTACTCAGCAACCTTTTGCCAAGGATCTACGGAAAATTGTGGCGGCTTTTAAAATTTCTATCAATCTAGAACGAATTGGCGATTTAGCAGTTGACGTGGCTAAGCAAAACATTCGGACTGGGGAACAAAAACTCCTTAAACCTTTAGTAGATTTACCACGGATGGCGGAAATCGTCCAGGACATGGTGCTAAAAGGGATCGAAGCATATAAGGCTGAGGATCAGGAAGCTGCCAAAGCTATGGCTGCAATGGACGATAAGGTAGATGAACTTTATAAACAAGTTTTCCGTGAGTTATTAGTGTTCATGATGGAGGATCCTAAAACCATCGGCCAAGCAACTTATTTAATATTTGTTGGACGTTTTTTAGAGAGAATGGGGGATTGCTGCACAAATATTGCTGAAGAAGTTGTTTATATAGAGACGGGAGATAGAGTGGACCTTAATCTCTAAATATCACATTATAATATGATTTTTATAATATGATTTTTTATAATCGTTCCTCATAAGAGGGTTTTGTAAGGAAATTCTAAAAAGAGATACCTTCATATATAGGTAATAAATAAGATAAATAGGTAAAAATATAAGCTGATTCCGGATTAATATCCAGAAGTCAGCTTTTTTTTAGCTCAGAAAGTTGTCTAGCATATCCATCCCAAAAATGTAAGATACTAAACATGAAAATTTTTAACATTAACTTTACAAAGGTTTTACCCAAAGAAAACAATCAAATGGACTATTTGTGTTACTCTTTTATTGTACCGGAGAAGAAACATAGAATTTCTTGAGGAAATTAGGAGGTTAAGTATGTTTAAAATTTTTAACAAGAAGTTACTGGCAGGAATTCTTAGTATTGGATTAGCTTTATCATTAGTTGGCTGTGGTGGGACAAGCAACGAAGAAAGTGGAGCTAATAGTCAGGGCTTAGAAGGAGATGTAATTATTGATGGTTCAGGAACTGTTTATCCTTTAATGGCTCATATTGCTGAAGAATATATGACTAGTGTGGAACCAAGTGTAAGTGTCCAAGTTGGACGGGCCGGTTCTAGTGCGGGATTTAAGAAATTCATCCCTGGTGAGCTTGATTTTGCAGATGCCTCCCGTCAAATTAAAGATTCTGAAGTTGAAGATTTAAAGGCTAATGGTATGGAAATGGGAGAAAATGTTTTAGAAATCAAGTTAGCCTATGATGGATTAACCATCGTAATCAATAAAGAAAATGATTGGGCAACAGAAATGACTGATGAAGAAATCATCAAGATGTTTACTTCTAAAGCTGTGAAAGATGATGATAAAGTCCTTTGGTCTGATATTCGTTCTGATTGGCCTCAAGAAGAAATTAAATTCTATGGTCCTAATGAAAACCACGGAACTTATGAATTCTTCTATGAAAATATTTTAGATAAACAAGATTTAGTATCTACTGTGAACTTACAACAAGAATACTCCACTTTAGTTGATTTAGTTACTCAAGATAAAAATGCCATCGCCTTCTTTGGTTTTGGATATTATGTAACTAACACTGATAAACTCCAAGCTGTTAAAGTTGATTTTGGTAATGGTCCTGTGGAACCTAAACTAGAAACAATTGGTGAAGACCTTGATTATGCAGGATTTACAAGACTTGTCTACACCTATTTAAATCTTGATTATGCTAAGGAAAAGCCTCAGGTTTTAGATTTTGCCAAGTTTGTAGTTTCCCCTAAAGGAGCTGCTAAATTAGCTGGGGATAACGGTTTTGCTCCACTACCTGCGGCAGCATACAATGAATACACTTCTATTTTGGAAGGTCTTCAATAAAGCCAAAAGAAAGATTAGGATGGGAAGGTTGTCTTTCCCATCCTAGAGCCTTTTCTAAAGGATTGAGGTGAAAACATGAATGATAAAACCATGGTTAGAGATCTAATTCGCACTAATATTTCTCAAAGAAAACAAATCTCTGATAAGATAATGCCCACTTTCTTCCTGTTTATGGCCTTAGTTTCCATAATGACGACTCTAGGGATTATCTTAGTCTTGGTTACCGATGCTTCTAAATTCTTTAGTGCAGTTCCCTTGTCAGAAATCTTTAGTACCAATTTGGCTCCTTTAAGTGCTAATCCTTCCTTTGGAATTCTTCCTTTGATTACGGGAACGATAATGACCACAATTATCGCTATGTTAGTAGCTGTTCCCATTGGTCTGGCAGCGGCAATTTACTTAAGCCAATTTGCTCCTGC
>JAAZLD010000061.1 GCA_012799495.1 Desulfitobacterium sp.
CAGGTCAACTCTATGTATTAGCCACTAGGTGCTAGACATACTATAAAAAAGAAGATAAGATTAGGCTAGTTTGGTCAAATTTCTTTATTTGCCAAATACAGAAAAATATCATACATTAGAAAATAGTTTATTTAATACTAAAAAATCCTATGTATATTTCAAAATACATATTTGGATATTCTTGAGGTGAATTATGGCTAAGACACTTGTTATTGTCGAATCTCCGGCCAAGGCCAAATCCATTAGCAAATTCTTAAGCAAAAACTATACAGTTAAAGCCTCTATGGGACATTTGCGAGATTTGCCCAAAAGTCAGATGGGAGTAGACATAGAAAACGATTTTGAGCCCAAGTATATTTCTATTCGTGGGCGAGGAGAAATAATAAAAGAGTTACGGACAGCTGCAAAATCTGCCAATCGGATTTTGTTAGCATCGGACCCGGATCGGGAAGGAGAGGCTATCGCATGGCATTTATGCCATCTTTTAGGCTTGGATTTATCTGCTAAATGCCGAGTAGAATTTAACGAGATTACTAAGCAAGCTGTTTCTGCTGCAATCAAAGAGCCTAGAGAAATTGATAATAATAAAGTAGATGCCCAACAGGCTCGAAGAGTATTGGATCGCTTAGTAGGCTACCAATTAAGTCCCCTTCTCTGGAGAAAAGTGAAAAAGGGGTTAAGTGCTGGGCGAGTTCAATCAGTTGCAGTAAGGCTGATTTGCGATCGGGAAGAGGAAATACGAGATTTTATTCCCGAGGAATACTGGAGTCTGACTGCTTCTTTAGAATGTTCAGGTGGAGTTTTTAAAGCTAAACTAGCTAAAAAACAAAATAAAAAAATTAAGATTTCATCTGCGGAAGAGATGAAGGAGGTTCTCCAAGAATTAAACGGAGAAGAGTATAAGGTTAAGGATGTTCGAACAAGGGAAAGAAAAAGACAACCTTCCCCTCCTTTCACAACTAGTAGCTTGCAACAGGAAGCTCACCGTAAACTAAATATGTCCCCTAAAAGAACAATGATGTTAGCCCAACAGCTCTATGAGGGCTTGGATCTGGGGAAAGAAGGAACTGTAGGTTTAATTACTTATATGCGTACAGACTCAGTAAGAATATCTGAGGTAGCCCAGGCTGAGGCTAAAGATTATATATTGGATCATTACAGTAAAGAATACTTACCACCCCAACCTCGCCAATTTAAAACTAAGGGTCGTGCCCAAGAAGCTCATGAGGCCATTCGTCCTACCTCTTTATTACGAACACCTGAATCACTTAAAGGTTCCCTATCTAGAGATCAATTGCGTTTGTATCGCCTAATATGGGAACGCTTTTTAGCTAGCCAAATGAGTGCAGCATTATTAGACACCCTTACTGTGGAAGTGGAAGCTGGAGAGTATTTGTTCCGTGCCAATGCCACATCAGTGCGTTTTCCAGGCTATCTAGCTGTTTATGAAGATAATCAGGAAAATGAAGAGAAAGATGAAGGCACTCTCGTCGCTAATATTCAACCCCAGGAAGTTTTGAAATTGTTGAACCTTCAAGACAAACAACACTTTACCGAGCCACCTCCACGTTATACAGAGGCATCTTTAGTAAAAAAGATGGAGGAAGAAGGGATTGGTCGTCCAAGTACCTATGCTCCAACTATTGAGACAATCCAATCTCGTGGCTATGTGGCCAAAGAAGGAAAGCAACTGGCTCCTACTGAACTAGGAGAGATTGTAGTATCTATCTTGAGAGAATATTTTCGGGATATTGTGGATCTAGAATTTACCGCTAATATGGAAAAAAAGCTAGATGATATTGAAGAAGGGTCACTTCCTTGGAAGAAGGTTATTCAGGAATTTTATGGGCCTTTTTCAAAAACATTAGAAGAAGCAGATCAGAAGATGGGTAAAATAGAGATAGAGGATCAAGTAACTGAGGAAATTTGTGAGAACTGTGGACGTAATCTAGTAATAAAAATGGGGCGCTACGGAAAATTCTTAGCCTGTCCTGGCTTTCCAGAGTGCCGCAATACAAAGCCCTTATTGGAAGAGGTGGGAACAGACTGCCCTGATTGCGGTAAACCTTTAGTTATTCGTCGCAGCAAAAAAGGCCGCAAGTTTTACGGCTGCAGCACTTATCCAGAGTGTGAGTTTGTTTCTTGGGACTTACCAGCACCGGAACCTTGTCCTCAGTGTAATAGTCTCATGGTTATCAAGAGATCCAAGAAAAGAGTCCGCCATGTTTGTACCAATACTGAATGTCGTTATGATAAGACCATAGAGGAGCAAGCAGAATAATATGACATCAATTACCGTCGTAGGAGCTGGTCTGGCAGGAGCGGAAGCCGCCTGGCAGATTGCCCGTCAAGGAATCAAAGTCGAGCTATATGAAATGAGACCGGTGAAAATGACACCGGCTCATCATACTCAGGACTTTGGGGAACTTGTCTGTAGCAATTCCCTTAAGGGTGCTGGGTTGGACAATGCAGCAGGACTTCTCAAAGAAGAAATGCGGCGCTTGAATTCTCTACTTATTTATGTGGCAGATAAACATGCTGTCCCTGCTGGAGGGGCCTTAGCTGTGGATCGGGGGAAATTCTCCCAAGAGATCACTAGTACTTTAGAAAATCATCCTTTAATTAGGGTACACCGGGAAGAAGTTAAGAAAATTCCTCAAGAAGGTACCGTTATTATTGCTACCGGACCACTGACTTCCGATGATTTGGCGCAAGAAATCCAAAGACTTACTGGTGAAGAAGCCCTAGCTTTTTATGATGCAGCTGCCCCAATCGTTACCTTAGAAAGCATCGATCTCAACAAAGCTTTCTGGGCTTCCCGCTATGATAAAGGGGAGCCAGATTATTTAAACTGTCCTATGACTGAGGAAGAATATAAGATTTTTTATGAGGAACTTTGTAAAGCTGAAAAGGCAGAAGTAAAGGGCTTTGAAAAAGGTAAAGTATTTGAAGGGTGTATGCCTGTTGAAGTTATGGCAGCCCGAGGTGAAAAAACCCTTACATTTGGTCCTCTTAAGCCTGTAGGGTTAATGGACCCTCGGACAGAAAAACGCCCTTATGCTGTTGTCCAATTACGTAAGGAAAATCTAGATGGTACCCTTATGAATATGGTAGGCTTTCAAACAAATCTTAAATGGGGAGAACAAAAAAGAGTCTTTCGTTTAATTCCCGGTCTGGAGAATGCTGAATTTGTCCGCTACGGTGTTATGCATCGCAATACTTTTTTGAATGCTCCTAAAGTCCTCAAAGCAGATTATAGTCTTAAGAAGAATTCCAACCTGTTTTTTGCCGGGCAAATTACAGGTGTGGAAGGATATGTGGAGTCCATAGCCAGTGGACTTGTGGCTGGGCTCAATGCAGTTCGACGGTTGCAAGATAGTCCAACTTTAATTTTTCCTGAAGAGACTGCTTTGGGAGCTTTAGCCCGCCATTTGGAAGGTTCCCCTAGTGTAGACTTTCAGCCTATGAGTATCAATTATGGTCTCTTGCCTCCCCTTGGGAAAAGGATCAAAGCCAAGCGGGAAAAAAATCTAAAGATATCCCAGCGAGCTTTAGCTAAGTTGGAGGAATTCAGTAAGGAAGTAGGCCTCACCCATAACAATTAAATTAGGGGGTAAAAGAGATGCAAGGTGATCAGGCTCTAAGTTTATTTGAAGGACATCTCAAAACCCAAAATCGCTCAGAACACACCATAGTTGCTTATTGTAATGATTTAGGACAATTTCTCGAATTTGCCGCAGCGGAGTTAGCAATTGAGGTAGAGGAGCTAACTGTGGGACAAATCGATAAATATATCGTACGTAGCTTTTTAGGTTACCTGACAGAATGTGGCTTAGAGCGAAAAAGTATAGCTCGCAAATTATCATCTTTGCGGGCTTTTTTTAAATTTCTTTGTCGGGAAGAGATTATTAAGGAAAATCCTGTTCAGAGGATGGTGACCCCTAAGGTAGGTCGCAAACTTCCTCAGTTCTTATCGGTAGAACAAATGGATAGATTATTACAAATACCTGACTGCACTACACTTTTAGGTGCAAGAGATCAAGTGATTCTAGAGGTCCTATACGGATCTGGCTTGCGTGCAAGCGAATTAGAAGGATTAAATCGTCAGGATCTTGATTTAGAAGGAGGGTTATTAAGAGTACGGGGAAAGGGAAATAAAGAACGGATTGTTCCTATTACCCCTTATTCTATAGAGGCAATTGAAAGATATTTAGATATGCGAGAGGATGAAGAAGAGGCTTTATTGCTAAACTATAAAGGAACACGTCTTAATGTCCGTTCTATTCGACGAGTTCTCGAAAAGTTAGGGAAAAAGGCTGGGTTATCCCAAAACCTTCATCCTCATATGCTCCGCCATTCTTATGCAACCCACCTTTTAGATGGAGGAGCAGATTTGCGAAGTGTCCAAGAACTCTTAGGACATTCCCAACTATCTTCTACCCAAATTTATACCCACTTAACTAAGGAAAGGCTGAGAGAAGTTTATGAACAATACCACCCCAGGGGAAGGATATAAGTGCAAATAGATGGAAATAATAACCATTGAAATTTTCTCAAAAACACAACAATTGTACACAATTCGCCTTGATACGATTCCTAGAATTCTGTA
>JAAZLD010000062.1 GCA_012799495.1 Desulfitobacterium sp.
AGAAGTCTTTAATATTCTCCTGCAAGTCCTAGAAGATGGCCGCTTAACTGATACTAAAGGTAGGACTGTAGACTTCCGGAATACTGTTATTATTATGACCTCTAATGTAGGGGCGTCTTTCATGAGAAAAGAAGCTTTAGGCTTTGCTTCTCGTAGGGATGCAGAAACAGAGCATAAAGAAATGAGTTCTCGAGTAATGGATGAACTTAAGAGAACATTCCGTCCCGAATTCTTAAACCGGGTAGACGAGATTGTGGTCTTCCACTCCCTACAGACTGAACATCTGACAAAAATTAGCGAGATATTGATGAATCAAGTGACTACCCGATTAGAAGAGCAAGGCTTTGAACTAAAAGTAGAGAAGAGTGCATTAGAACTCATCGCCAAAGAAGGTAATGATCCTGCTTATGGAGCGAGACCTTTACGTCGGGCTATCCAAAGATTGATCGAGGATAATCTATCTGAAAAGATCCTTCAAGGCCAATTTAAGGCTGGGGACAGGATTAAAGTCGAAGCTAAAGATAATCAAATTAAGTTCTCTAAGATGAGAGCTCGTAGAAAGAAAAGCAATTCTTAAGTAGCTAAAACTTAAGATCGATAAAGTAGCTAAAGCTTAATATTGAAAGGATAAGAATTCAAATAAGGAGCACTTGGTTTAATAAATACCAAGTGCTCCCTCAAACTTAAGGGCTAAACCAGATTGTAATTTATTACTCAAGTTCTTTATCTTAAACGCTATATTATGTTACAATATGAACTTGACAAATATAAAAAATACCCTACTAAATAAGAGTCTTAGATTCGTATAAATTGTAGAACCCACTAAATCCTAGGAAAATCTAGGATGGACAGGATAATTAGGATAGCTAAAGAGGATATAGAAATAGAAAGGAGGATATGTTTGGCTAAGGTAAAGACCAGGTTCTTTTGTCAGGAGTGTGGTCAGGAAAGTCCCCGGTGGTTTGGAAAATGCCCTGGTTGTGATAACTGGAACACTCTAGTAGAGGAAGTTGTTGAAAAATCCCCCTTTCAGAAATCCTCGACAAAAGTTAAAGCAATCCCTCTAACGGAAATTCAATTCCAAGAGGAAACTCGTTTGGACACAGGTATTCCTGAATTAAATAGGGTTTTAGGTGGAGGAGTGGTACCAGGTTCTTTCGTCCTTTTAGGTGGTGAACCGGGAATTGGAAAGTCCACACTGCTTCTGCAAACAGCGGGAAAATTAGCTCAGACTATAGATGTTCTATATATTTCCGGAGAAGAATCGGAAAAGCAAATCAAGCTCAGAGCGGATCGCTTAGGTATTAAGGAAGAAAAACTACATATTTTAACGGAAACCAGTCTTAATGTAATACGGGATATAGCCTTAACATTAAGGCCAGGAGTATTAATTGTTGACTCCATTCAGACCATGGTGTTAGAAGAACTTCAAGCTGCTGCGGGTAGTGTGAGCCAGGTTCGGGAGGGAGCATCCTTTTTAATGCGTTTGGCTAAGGAAGAAGAACTCCCTGTCTTTATAGTAGGACATGTTACTAAAGAAGGGGCTATCGCTGGTCCTCGGGTATTAGAGCATATTGTTGATACAGTACTTTACTTTGAAGGAGATCGACACCATGTTTACCGATTATTGCGTGCAGTGAAGAATCGTTTCGGTTCTACTAATGAAATCGGGGTTTTTGAAATGCGTGAAGATGGTTTAGAGGAAGTGCCTAATCCTTCCCGGGTTTTTCTAGGAGAGAATTCTTCCACAGCACCTGGCTCTTCTGTGGCAGTAGTGATGGAGGGAACCCGGCCTTTGTTAGTAGAGATTCAGGCTTTAGTTACCCCCTCAACCTATGGTCCCCCACGGCGAACTACTACTGGTATCGATTATAATCGGGTTTTAATGCTTCTGGCGGTAATGGATAAAAAGGTAGGATTTCATTTAGGCTCTTATGACGTTTTTAT
>JAAZLD010000003.1 GCA_012799495.1 Desulfitobacterium sp.
AAACGCCCCGTTACCGTTATTATGGCAGTCCTTATCGCCATTCTTTTAGGTGTGGTCTCTTTAACCCGCCTTCCCATCGATCTTTTCCCAGATATTGAACTCCCCATGGCGATAGTTGTCACCAATTATCCTGGAGTAGGTCCTCAAGAAATTGAAAAGATTATCACCAGTCCTGTAGAAGGAGCTGTGTCCTCTGTAGAAAATATTGATTCAGTCACTTCTAATACTACAGAAGGCACCTCTATCGTCATGGTCAACTTTAAAACCGGGACAGATATGAATTTTGCCACCTTGCAAATGCGGGAAAAACTAGATATGATCAAGGGCTTTTTCCCAGATGAAGTGAGCTCCCCTACAGTACTAAAATTAGATGTTTCCATGATGCCAGTCATGCAGCTAACTCTCACTGGGGAAAACATGGATCTAGCTCAACTCCAAGCCTTTGCAGAAGATGAAGTCAAGCCTCGGATTGAGCGAGTAAAAGGTGTGGCTTCAGTTTCTGCATCAGGGGGTTATGATTATGAAATTCAAGTCAATACTTATCAGGAAAAACTTCAGGGTTATGGCTTAAATATCAGTACCATTGCCGGTATTTTAGGAGCGGAAAACTTAAATCTTCCTGGAGGAGTAGTCCAAAAAGGGAACCAGGAGCTAACAATCCGCACCACGGCAGAATTCCAATCTATAAAGGAAATAGAAGAGATTCTAATCCCTCTGAACAATGGTGGCCAAGTTAAACTAAAAGATATTGCCGATGTAAAAATGGGCCAAACAGAAACTACCACCATTTCCCGTACTAACGGTCTAGAAAGTATCAATATTTCCATTCAAAAACAGTCAGGGACCAATACAGTAACTGTAGCTAATGATATAAACAAAGCTATTACCGAGCTCCAACAGGAGTTTCCTCAAGTCAATTGGTACATAGCTTATGATGAGTCTGACTATATTAAAGAGACTATCAATTCCGTTCTTAATGAAGCCCTTATGGGGGGAGTATTAGCAGTATTAGTGCTTTTTGTTTTCTTCCATAACTTACGTACAACCTTTATTACAGCTACAGCTATCCCCATCGCTATTATGACAGCCATAGCAGGCTTGTACTTCCTTGATGTAAGTATCAATATGATGACTTTAGGCGGTATAAGTCTGGCAATGGGTCGCCTAGTAGACGATAATATTGTGGCCTTGGAAAATATCTACCGCTTCAGGCAAATGGGTTATTCCAAATTCGATGCCGCTGTTAAAGGGGTTTCCGAAGTGGCTATGGCCATTACCGCTTCTACAATCGTTACCGTAGCGGTATTTTTACCCATCGTTTTTGTGGAAGGAATCACCGCAACCCTCTTTAGGGATTTGGCCCTTACTGTAGGTATCTCTCTATTTGCTTCTCTCTTAGTGTCTCTAACCTTAGTTCCCGCACTTTCTGCGAAGATTATGAAAGTGGGAGTTATTCCTGAAGGACGTAGAGGTCTACTCGGATTAGGAGATGCCTTTGGCAGAGGCTTTGATTATCTTTTTGCCAAAGTTGAAAAAGGGTACCGACGTTTTCTAAATTATGCTTTAGGTCATCGCAAAACTATTGTCTTTAGTTCTATATTGATTTTCCTTCTTTCCGGAGCTTCTATCGTATTTGTGGGAGCAGAGTTTATGCCTGAGTCTGATGCCGGGCAGATTAACGTCAACGTAACCTTGCCAGATGGAGCCCAATTAGAGGAAACAGATGAAATAGTAGGAATAATTGAAGGAAATTGTGCAGAAATCCCAGAAATTAAAGCAGTTTTTGCCCAAGTAGGCTCTGCTGGAGCCATGTCTTTTAGTGGTAGCTCAGAGAATCAAGGCTCCTTGATCATCGAGTTAGTTCCACTAGATGAGCGGGAGCGCAGCGTCTGGGAGGTAATAGAGGAACTACGCTTTAAAACCCGGGATATCGCTGGTGCTGAAATAGATGTCAGTGCCATGGATACAATGATGTTAGGAAGCTCAGTTCCAATAGATATTGCTATTAAGGGTGATGACCTAGACCAACTTCAAGGAATCGCCACTGATTTTGAAGAAATAATTTCTTCAGTGGAAGGAACTCGAGATGTAACAAACAGTATGAGTGAAGGAATTCCAGAAGTTCAAGTAATGATTGATAGAGATAGAGCCTCCCAATATGGTTTAACAGCTTATCAAATAGCTAGTGGCCTGAGAGGAACACTTTCTGGCACCACTGCAACCACTTATCGTTACGAAGGAAAAGAGATCAATGTGGTCCTTAAAGGAGACGAAGTTTTTAAAGAATCTCTAGCTAATCTAGAGCAAACTCCCCTTGCCACTCCTTTTGGTACCAGTATCCCTTTAAGCCAGGTGGCCGAAGTCTCTATTGAGCGAGGACCTGTAGCTATCGAAAGGGCTGATCAGGCTCGGGTTATCCATGTCACTAGTGACATCGTAGATAGAGATCTTACTAGCGTAACGGACGAAGTCCAAGCCAAGCTAGCAGATTACCCCCTACCCAGTGGTTATTCCTATGAATTCGGGGGAGAGTATGATGAAGTTGTGGAAGCCTTCACAGACTTAGCCTTGGCTTTAATGTTAGCTATCATTCTCGTCTATATGATTCTGGCAGCCCAGTTTGAATCTCTAATCCATCCCTTCACCATCATCTTCTCTCTACCTATGGGTTTCTCCGGAGGGTTATTGGGACTTTGGATTACAGGATATGCCCTCAGTGTACCAGCCTTCATCGGTATGATCCTCTTGGTAGGTATTGTAGTTAGTAATGCCATTGTCTTGGTAGACTATATCAATAAACGTCGAGAGATGGGAGAGGAAAGGGAAGAAGCTATTAAGCAAGCTGGTCCCATCCGTCTAAGACCCATTATTATGACTACCTTAACCACCCTTTTTGGCCTTATCCCCTTGTCACTGGCAATTGGAGAAGGAGCAGAACTAATGGCTCCCATGGGGATAGTGGTAGTCTTCGGGCTTATGCTCTCCACCGTGTCTACCCTAATTCTTGTTCCTGTTATCTATACATTGAATGAAGACCTGAAAAACTTCTTCAAGAAATTAGGGAAAAAGAAAAGCACCCCACCAACCACCCCCGTATCTATGTAGCGTGCCAAGCGTGCCACGGGGACAGGTCAAATGGCTCACCGCAATTAGTGAGCCAGGGGGCACCAATGAGCCAGGGGGACAGGTTAAGTGGCACACAGATTGTGCTGTGCCACTTAACCTGTCCCCCTGGCTCTCAATATCTTAATCTTCTTCTTCCTCAATAGAATAGTATTTACAAAGTTCCGATTCAACTTTCCGCAAATGTTCAAAGGTTAAGTACCGGGCCATTTCCTCATTTTGCTCCCGAATCATTTCATAGATACTGCGGTGCTCCTCAAAGAGACGAGCTGTTGTCCCCTCAGTCGCAGAGATCCATAAAGCCCTGGTGACTTTGAGAGTTTGCCCCATAATCTCCTGAACTGTATTCATCATCCGATCCAGAAGGGGGTTATTACTGGCTCGAGCCAAAGTTAAATGAAACTTCAGGTCGAGACTTTCACTCATTTTTGCCTCAGGCAGATCTTCTTCCATTTGCTGAATAAGATTTTCCAAAACAATTAAATCTTCTTCTGTTCGTCTCAGAGCGGCAAGTCCAGCTGCCTCTACTTCTAAAGCCTTGCGCACCTCAAGAATATTTTGAAGCTTATTTTTCTCCAATAATAGGATAAAACTCAAAGGTTCAATAATAGCATTCGAGGGATTGGTTTTAACAAAAATCCCACCCCCCTGACGAATCTCTAAAATCCCCGTAAGACTAAGGGCCGCTAATGCCTCTCTTACGGAAGTGCGAGAAACTTGAAATCGTTCCGCTAATTCATTTTCTGTCAATAATCTATCTCCAGGATTTAGCTCTCCTCTGATTATTAAATCTTTTATTTGCTCCAAGATAATTTCCGTTGTGCGCTTACTTTTAATCGGTTTAATGTTCATAGCTCTACCCCTCTTACAAAACTACACACCCTATAATTCCCTATGTTTTCTGTATATTCCTGTTTATAAGTAGAAATACTTAGAAATCTAACTATAAAAGCAAACTATAATGAAACTATAAAAAATCATATACTAACTTAAAAGAAAAAGGGACTT
>JAAZLD010000063.1 GCA_012799495.1 Desulfitobacterium sp.
GCATGTGTCTCAGCATGTCCAACTTTTGCTATCCAATGGGTAGTAGCAGATCAAATTATGGCCTAAGTCAGACCCTATGAGAAATGAGAGTGAGGAGGTTAATATCCATGTATGATGTTCGTACTATTGACTTAGCAGCTCAGGAATTACTGAAAAAGGCAGCCACAGATGAGATTGAAACAGTTTGGGATCGCTTTGATGCTCAGCAACCTCAATGTGGCTTTGGTACTTTAGGGGTGTGCTGTCGCCATTGTATCCAGGGGCCTTGTCGTATTGATCCCTTCGGTCAGGGTCCAAGTAAGGGAATTTGTGGAGTTACAGCCGATGTGATTGTGGCTCGGAACCTTCTGCGCCAAGTGGCCGCTGGATCAGCTTCCCATGTGGATCATGCCCATGATGCAGTTGAGGCTTTGGATTTAGCTGCCCAAGGTAAAATTGATTATCCCATCACCGATGAAGGTAAATTACGAGCTATTGCTGCTGGACTAGGATTAGACTCTAATATGGAAGATGTCAATGCTTTAGCCTTAGAAGTGGTTCAAGCAGCATATAAGGATATGGGGAATATGAGTCGCAAACCTATGAATTGGGTAGTGGCCCACGCCCCTAAGGAAAGAGTAGAGGTATGGGAGAAGTTAGGGATTCTTCCGCGTAATCCTGATCGGGAAATTCGTGAAGCCTTATATCAAACTACAATGGGGATGGATGCTGATCCCCTTAACATTCTTCTTGCTATAGCCAAGCAAGGGTTAGTAGATGGCTATGCAGGATTGAAGTTAACAACAGATATGCAGGATATTCTTTTTGGCACTCCTGCACCTGTGGTTACGGAATCTAACCTAGGTGTTCTAAAAGAAGATTATGTGAATTTAGTAGTACATGGTCATGTTCCCCTCTTATCAGAAAAAATTGTCCAGTGGGCTAGAAAGCTATCACCCGAGGCTGAGGCAGTTGGTGCTAAAGGTATCCAAGTAGCTGGTATTTGCTGTTCCGGAAATGAGGTTTTGATGCGTCAAGGAGTGCCTCTGGCTACTAACTATCTGGCACAGGAACTGGCAATTGTTACCGGAGCAGTAGATACAATGGTGGTTGATGTGCAATGTATTATGCCATCATTGAGTAAGATTGCTTCTTGTTACCATACTGAATTGATTACAACTATGCCGGTAGTTAAAATCCCAGGAGCAACTCATATTCCCTTTTCCTTAGAAAATGCTGATGAGTCAGCTCAGGAGATCGTCCGCAAAGCCATTAAGGCTTTTACAAAACGAGATCCTAAGAAAGTACACATTCCCAATTATCGGACTACAATTATGGCGGGCTTCAGTGTTGAAGCTATTAGTGGAGCATTAGCTAAATTAGATGCTGAACAGCCATTGAAACCTTTAGTTGATAATATTGCTAATGGAAATATTTTAGGGGTTGTAGCAACAGTAGGGTGTAATAATGTTAAGGTTACTCAGGACCAATTCCATGTGGAAATGGTCAAGGAACTGGTGAAAAACAATGTTCTAGTAGTGGCCACAGGCTGTTCTGCCCATGCTCTAGCTAAAGCAGGTCTTATGAACTCTGAGGGTACAGAAGAGTATGCTGGTGAGACATTAAAAGGAGTGTTAAAAGCAATAGGTGAAGCAGCTGGCCTCAAAGCACCCCTACCTCCTGTATTACATATGGGAAGCTGTGTAGATAACTCGCGGATCGGTGATTTAGTAACTGCCCTAGCTAATTATCTAGGTGTAGACTCTGCTGCTCTCCCGGTAGCAGCTAGTGCACCGGAACCTCAGCATGAAAAGGCTTTAAGTATTGGTACTTGGGCAGTGACCATGGGAATTACGACCCATTTAGGAGTTGTTCCTCCTGTCTTAGGTAGTAAGGAAGTTACAGAACTCCTCACTAATGGCCTAACAGAAGTGATTGGTGGTAAATTTTATGTAGAGACAGAGCCCATCAAAGCAGCCCAAGGTCTAATTGAAGATATTAAAGAGAAGCGTAAGAAACTTGGCTTGAAATAGAAATTTTACACTTGGTCAGTTGAAAATCAAAATATGCACTTCAAGTATTAGAGAAAAAAGTCTAATCCTTGAGGTGCATTTTCTTTTCTTCGGAAAAAGTTCTTGAACTTTTGTTTATCCCGGAAAAAGGGAAAACAGTGTCAGAAATTTGCTTAGAGAAATAGGATATAGAGATACAGTAGGAGGGGGTAAGATTAAGTGTGGCAAAATAAAAAAGTTCTCATAACTGGAGCCGGTGGCTTTATTGGAAGTCATCTGACAGAGACCCTAGTAAAAAATGGGGCTAAGGTAAGAGTGTTTATACGCTATAACTCTCGAGATGGACGAGGGAATTTAGAAGACTTAGATAAAGAGCTTTTGAAAGAAATCGAGATTATGGCGGGAGATTTGAAAGATGCAGATGCTATCGACCGGGTTGTTAAAGGCTGTGA
>JAAZLD010000064.1 GCA_012799495.1 Desulfitobacterium sp.
AGTGAAAATCGGAATTATCCAAATCGTAGAACATCCAGCTTTAGATGCTGCACGTGAAGGTTTTTTGGACGCTCTAAAAGAGAATGGATATGAAGTTGATAAAAATCTTGATCTCCAATACCAAAGTGCACAAGGTGATCAAACTCTCTTAAACTCTATTGCTAACCAATATGCCTCTAGCGATCTAGATTTGATCTTAGCTATAGCTACACCTTCTGCACAAGCTATGGCTGCGCAAACTGAGGATATTCCAATTTTAGTTACCGCTGTTACAGACCTTGTTGTGGCAGGCCTTGTCGAAAGCAATGAAAATCCTGGAACCAATGTCTCTGGAACTTCAGATATGAATCCTGTTAAAGACCAATTAGAACTTCTAAAGAAACTATTTCCAGATGTAAAAACCGTAGGTATCATTTATAATGCAGCAGAAATTAATTCGGAAATTCAAGTTAATGTAGCTAAAGAAGCGGCTCCAGAGCTAGGATTAGAAATAGTGGAAAAATCCGTAGCTACTAGTGCTGATGTTCTCCAAGCAGCCCAATCATTAGTTGGTAGCGTTGAAGCAATCTATGTTCCTACCGATAATATGGTTGTTTCTGCTGCCCAATCTGTAGTCCAAGTAGCTAATGAAAATAAAATCCCTTTAATTGCTGGTGAAAGTAGTGTTGTTGAAAAAGGCGGACTAGCTACAGTAGGAATCATCTACTATGACCTTGGAAAACAAACTGGAGAGATGGCTATTAGGGTTCTCGAAGGTGAAGATATTTCCCAAATGCCTGTAGAAAGACAAGAGCGGTTTGATACTATTATTAATAAAGATACAGTTGAACTGCTAGGAATTACTATTCCTGAAGACTTGGCTAATGAGGCTACCATCAAATCTTTTGATGAATAAAGATTATAGAACAAAACTGAATAATAGATAGAGAATAACTATATTGAGGTGTGTTATTAATGTTCTCCCTAAAAATTGCACAAGGAACTCTAGAACTAGGTTTGATGTATGCCATTATGGTACTGGGAGTATATCTAACTTTTAGAGTTTTAAACTATGCTGATTTAACTGTGGAAGGCAGCTTCACTATGGGAGCTGCCACCGCAGCTGTTCTTATTATCAACGGGACTAATCCCTGGCTAGCAACACTAATAGCCTTTTTTGCCGGTACAATTGCTGGAGTTTTTACAGGTATTTTCCACACAAAGTTTAAGATCACTGCTCTCCTCTCAGGTATCTTGACCATGACCGCATTGTATTCTATTAATTTGCGTATTATGGGGAAAGCAAATATTTCCTTGCTTAAGACTCGCACTATTTTCACAGACTTTCAAAGCTTACCTTTTATCAATGCTGATTACGCTATCCTTCTTCTAAGCTTTATAACCGTCTTTATCTTAGGGTTATTAGTTTATCTTTTCCTCAATACAGAAATCGGCTTAGCTTTACGTGCCACAGGAGATAATGAACTAATGATCCGTAGCCAAGGGGTTAACACCGATATCATGAAAATCTTAGGTTTGGCCCTATCTAATGGACTAGTTGCTTTTTCCGGAAGCTATGTAGCCCAGAAACAATTATTTGCCGATGCCAGTATGGGAATTGGTATGATTGTAGCTGGCCTGGCATCCGTTATCATTGGGGAGGTTCTTATTGGCACATCCTCTATCGGTCGAGCAGTTATCGCTGTTATCTGTGGTGGTATAATTTACCGTTTTATCATCGCTATCGTTCTCCAATTAGGTTTAGAGGCAACAGATCTTAAGTTACTAACAGCAATTATCGTTCTGATAGCTCTTGTTTCCCCATCTATTAAATCTAAAGTAACAGCCCTTAACCCAAGCGGAAAAGTTAGAGAGGAGTAGCAATATGCTTAAAGTTGATAATCTAACGAAAGTCTTTAATAAAAATACCATTAATGAAAAAAAGGCCTTAGATCAGGTCTCATTACACCTCTCCCCTGGAGATTTTGTTACTATTATCGGTTCCAATGGGGCAGGTAAATCCTCCCTCATGAATGCTGTAGCAGGTGTATTTATTCCTGATAGTGGCGAAGTAGTTATCGATGGAATTAATATTACTAATTGGGCTCCTCACAAACGGGCTGGTTTAATTAGCCGGGTTTTCCAGGATCCCATGTCTGGTACAGCAGCTTCTATGACCATCGAAGAGAATTTAATCATGGCTTTAAAACGTGGAAAAAAACGCTCATTACGTTGGGCTCTCAATAAAAGTAAGCGGGAGTATTTCTGTAGCGAATTAGAAAAATTAGGCTTAGGTTTAGAGAATCGCTTGACCACAAAGGTTAAGCTCCTATCTGGTGGACAACGCCAAGCTCTTACCCTTCTTATGGCAACATTAGAAGAACCCAAACTCTTACTTCTGGATGAGCATACAGCAGCCCTTGACCCTAAGACTGCTGATAAAGTTATCGAGTTAACTTGCCGAGTGGCTGAAAGTTCCCAGCTTACTACTATGATGATTACCCACAACTTAGAACAAGCTCTATCTTGTGGCAATCGAACTATTATGATGCATGAAGGCCGAATCATCTTAGACATTAAAGGTACTGAGAGAAGTAATATGACCATTAGCCGCTTGTTAGAAATGTTCAATAAAGCTAGTGGTGTACAAATGAACAATGACCGGATGATGCTAGCCGGTACTCTATAAAGTAACGGTTAAGCTTTTCTGGTGCTAACACACCTCTTCCCGTCAAAAAGAGTTAAACTCTTTCTGACGGGTTTTTTAGTTTGGCTTGTATTCCCCGCTTATGGATCCCTAGAGACGTTTGTGCCACTAGGGACCCAAGGGATTCTAAGAAACCTTAGTACCTTCCAGTAGACAATAAGTTCTATAACCTTCTAGGCAAAAAAACTACCTTCTTTCAGAATACCTGCCAAAGCATTATGCAAGACTTGCCTAGGAATTTTTATTTCCTTGCCTAAGTAGGTAGAATAAATTAGACATTCTCCTAAAGAATATTTCAATAATCTTTGAGCAGCTAGGGCATAGAGAGCCATCTGCACCCTATAGCGACTAATCAAAGTTTCCTCTGGAGATTCCTCCCCTTGGAGGTTATCTGTTTTGAAATCTATAATTTGAACTTCTTTTTCTTGATGGTTTAAGATTAGGCAATCGATTATACCTTGCAGTAAGACTGGTTCATCCTGCTCTTGTAAATGGAGAGATAGAGTAAAAGGTACCTCCCGGCGTACTTCCATTTCTCCCCTCAGCTTTTGGCCAGTTGATGAATCTACCAGTTCTACTATTTTTTCCAGGGGAATTACCTCCCCTTGCTCTTTAGTTAAAAGCTGACGGAGGATTAGAGAATCCCGAAGCTCTTTGAGAAAGAACAACTTCTCCTCATTGTCGAGGCTTTCCCATTTTTCCTTTAAAAGCTCAATTGGTAAATGCTGAATAAAGGTATGGATAGCCGTTCCCCTTTCAGTTGCTGTCAGCTTCTTCTCCTTTTGCAAAAATAGAGGGCGAGGAAATTCTAATGCAAGGAAGTTCCGAGGCCGATCAGTGTTTTCCCCATCCTCATACCAAGGAACCATTCTCTTTAGCTCACTAACACTTGTCTTGGCCCTTTGCAATACAGCTGAGCTATATGGATAAGTCCATTCAAAACGTCTAGTCAGTTCTGCTGTTAATTCACTGACTAATACTTCCTCAGACTCATGAAGATCTTCCTGAACACCATCTTCCCCGCTTTCTAAGTTCTGGGGAAGTTCTGTTCTTAATTGGGGAACTTCCTGATGAACATAACACTGCCATTGGGAAACTGAATCGGGCAATTCCACAGTACTTTTAAAATCATCAAGGTGGAACAAATTATTGGGATGACGCATAATGGCAGGTCCTAACCAATCCATAAAGGATTTGGCGCTACGCAACTGGCCATCGCTAAAGGATATACTTGAGCAAGAATTAGCTATATTTTGCCATTTTAAAATACTTTCCTCTAGCTTCTTAACATGGCCATAGAGGAATAACCTCTCCCTTGCTCTCGTTAAAGCTACATACAAGATCCGCAATTCTTCGGCCAAAGACTCTTGCCAAATTCGTTCCCGCAGAGCCTGCTGGATAAAGGACGGATAGCGAACCCGGTTCTCCAAATCCAATAAAGCCATGCCTGCCCCTAATTGGGAGTGTAAGAGAAGGCTGCTTCTCAAGCTCATAGTATTAAATTCCTTTCCTAAGCCTACTACAAAGACTAGCGGAAACTCTAAACCTTTACTAGCATGAATAGTCATCAGGCGGACAACGTTGTCCTTCTCCCCTAGGATATTGGCTTGACCAAAATCTTTTCCCTGGTCTTGGAATTTTTCCAGAAACCTTAAAAAGCGGAATAAACCACGATAGTTTGTTGTTTCAAATTGACAAGCCCGATCATAAAGAACCTGTAAGTTGGCCTGTCTTTGGGCTCCTGCTGGAAGGGATCCTACATAAGCCAGAAAACCAGTATCTTCATAAATCTGCCAAATCATTTCCGCTAAAGAAACCCGCTGGGAAAGATTACGCCAATTCCAAAACTGTGGCATAAACTGGGCTAACTTGTGCCCTAATTGGGGTGTTTCCTGGAGAATATGTTGAGCTTTCACCTCTAACTGTTGCAAATAAGAGTTGTGCCGCTCAAGGATAGGATTTATCTCTCTTTGAATTTTTTCTGGTAAACTTTCCTTACTATAGGCCCAGTAAGCAATGACAATGGTCTCATAAAAATCCTCTTGAGGAAGAATTGTACGCAAACGCCCCAGTTCGGTACCATTTAAGCCTACTAAGGGTGAACGCAGTACGGAAGCTAGAGGAATATCTAAGCGAGGATTATCAATGGTCTTAAGGAGTGAAAGGATAATCTCAATTTCATTAGCCCCAAAGTATCCACTATTACTTTCCCCGTAAACAGGTATCCCCATTTTTTGAAACTCTTCAGTATAGAGATGGGCAACAGAAGATAAGGAGCGCATGAGAATAACAATATCGGAATATTGAACAGGGCGATAGGTTTTCAAGTTTTTATCAAAGACCTGAAATTCCTCTCCGGTCACTATTTCTTGGATTCTTGCCCCTACAAGCCTAGCTTCTAAACGGGCAGTTTCTAAATCTTCCTGTTCTTCTAAGAACTCCTCATTAAGTAGATCATTATTTTCTTCCCCTACCCTATCTTCATTTTCAGGACTCCCAAAAACTATATTCTCCGGGTCAAAGAGATGAACTTCCACTGGACCTTCCCCTGTCTTAATTTCAGGATCGGAGATATAGGAGGCACCACTACGTAAAGCAGCCTGTTCATCATAAGGTATTTCCCCTGCCCCTTCAGTCATGATCTGATAAAAGAGATAATTGATACACTGAATTATTTCTGAGCGACTGCGAAAGTTTTGATTGAGATCTATGACAAGGTTGGGCTGAGGAGGTTCTTGCCCTGGTACATAATGAGGAAACTCCTGGTATTTCTTTAAAAAGAGACTGGGATCCGCCATCCGGAACCGGTAAATACTTTGTTTAATATCCCCTACCATAAAAAGATTAGGTGGCTCTTCCCGAGAGACTAGTTGGAGGAGCTTTTCTTGGACGGGATTAATATCTTGATACTCATCTACTAAAATCTCTGCAAAATGCTCCTTGAGCTTTTCACATAAAGGAGTGATTTCTCCATCCTTTTCTAATAATTTTAAGGCAAGATGTTCCAGGTCGGAAAAGTCTAAGACATTTCTTTTACTTTTAGCAAGGCTATACTCTTTGACAAATTCCTCCGTTATTTGGGCAAGGGTCCCGATGATTCCCCCCATCCTTTCTAGTAAGGGTAGCTGTTCCTGAAGGGGTAGAGCGAAGATATTGCCAATCCTCTCCATTTTCTTTTTGCCCTCATCACGGAAACTTTTACTTTCTTCCCGAAGCCTTTTACTTCTTTCTTCCTCTTCTTTATTCTGCTCCCCTTTTTTCCTACCCCCTCCTCGCGGTAGAGTAGGAAAGTCAGCTGCCTGAGCATAGGCTTGTTCAATCTTTTGCCAATCTCCTTCCTTAAGAGCTTGGCATAGAAGCTGAGTTCTCTCTAAATCATTCTGGAGCACCTCAAGGTATTGGGAAGGTCCACCAGGCTCTTGAGCTATGCGCAAAGCTGTCTCAAACAAGGAGACTATTTCCCCTACTTGATCTTGTAATCCAGAGATCACTGCCTTCCCCCAAGGGCTCTCTACGATGGAATTAAGATCATCCCAATAATACCCTCTTGATAGATCTTTGAGCCATTGGAAAGGTTGGGGTTGGCTCATAGCAAATTCATATAGGCGTAATATATGCTCCAATAAGGGCCCATCGTCCCGGTCCGTACTAAAAGCGTCCACTAAGATATGAAACTCTTCATCACCTTGAGCATATTTTTCTTCTAGTAATTCCTCTAATACCTCTTGCTGTAGTAAGGCCCCCTCAGCCTCATCAATAATACGAAAAGCAGGATCAAGTTCTAATTCATAAAAATACTGTTTAAGGAGATCTAAGCAAAAAGAATGAAGAGTAGTTATATTAGCTCGATAGAGAAGAGATCTCTGTTGGAGTAACCTTTCCAGTTCTGCTGGGTCTGTCTCCCGAAAGATACTTTCATCGAGAGCTTTGCCAACCCGTTCCCGCATTTCTGCTGCCGCAGCTTTCGTAAAAGTAACTACCAAAAAGCGATCTACATCTACTTTCTCTTCAGAACAGGTAATCCGGCGAATCAATCGTTCCACTAAAACTGCAGTTTTACCAGACCCTGCAGCCGCTGAGACGAGGACCTGTCCCCTTAAGTTAATTGCTCCTTCTTGTTCCTTGGTCCATTTTACCTTACTCAAGGTTCTGATCCTCCTTTCCACCGATATCTCCTAACCAAAAATCAGCAAAATTACTATTCATCTTATTATCCGTCTGGGTTATTACCTCTGGTTTATCTGGTTTATTTGGTTTATCTTTTATATTTGCCTTATCCATTTTATCCAGTTTTTGGGTCTTTGTTTTTTCTGGTATCCTTTCTGGTTGCATCTCTTTCGGTTTTACTATTGAGTCATTATTTATATCCGCCTGTAGTGTACTATTACTGCTTTCTAGGCGAGCCTCGTCCCCGGCTTCTTCTTCGATTATTTCTTCTATTTCTTCCTCTTCTTGTTGAAGAATCTCCCGGAGCTTAGCCCAAAATTCATCATCTTGGATAAAACTCAAGTTACGATAGGTGTTCTCAGGCAGGTAAAGATCAAAATGGCAAACGGGTTTAAAGGAACAGTATTGGCAACCTGTGTCCTTCCCTAATTTATAGGGAGCAATAGCAATATTACCTTCTAGAAGATCCTTGCCGCAATCTTGCAAATACTTATAGAGATACTGGCGCAACAAGGAGAATTGCTCTTCTGTTAAAACAGGTGAACCCTTCCTGGAGAAATCTCCGCTTTTTAGGAGCCTGACCCCTAATAGGGTTGATACACCGGATACCAAAGATTGATCCATAGCTTCTAAGACTTGTTTATCAGATAAGAGAAATCCTCTAACTTTAACAGCCTTGATCTGTTCATGCTGGATCTCTTCCGGCTTCAAAATCCTTTGGGCATCTATAAAAGGTTCAAAGACAGGAAAGTACAATATTCCACCTGGGCGAACATTAACTGAGTACTCCCCTTGAGTTTCTCTTACTAAGGGAGAGGTAAGGATAGGACCACCCTTTAAGGCTGCTTCTAGATAAACTAAAAGCTGAAGATCCAAACCATGATAGATTTGATTTAGATTTACCTGAGAGATGCGAGATTTGTAATCAAAGACCCTTAAATAGATTTGGTCATCGAGGATTGCCCCATCAACACGGTCAATTTGACCGCGAATCAGCAAAGAATTACCTTTACCTAAATCAATTTCTAACGGAGGTAAGAATCCATCAGGGCCAAAACGAACTTCTAATTGGAGGGGTGTAAAGATTCCTTGCCGAGCATGCTCCCCTAGAACCTTAACTGCATGATGGACAGCCCGTTTTAATTTCCTAGTTAAAAACTGGTAACGAGCATTGCGTAAAAGAAGTTTATTCTGGAAATTAGCAGAAAGTTGTTCTGCTTTATCATTGACCAGTTGCCAAGCTTCTTGAGGGGAAAGTTCTCCCCAGTTGAGACCCTTTTCCTGAATTTCCACAGCCACATTATAAAGAACTTGGTGGAAAAACTGCCCGATATCAGGAAAAGAAAGCCGGAAATGATCCCTTTCTTTTAGTTTCAAGCCAAATTGAGCAAAGTGGGCAAAGGGACAACGGGCGAACTGCTCCATCCTTGTAACACTGGTAGAGAGTCTTTTACCATATAACTGCTGAGTTAATTTCTTAGGCAAAGGTTCTTCAGTATTCTTACTATCCCAACTTGACTCTAGAAGGTTTACTTGGGAGTATTCTCCCTGATTTTCCTGATACCAGGAGCGGATAACTTGCCAGAGAGGGCTTAAGGGAATGCCCTTACGCCAATTTTGGAGCTCTAAGGCATAAGAGTCCAATAAAGATTTGGGGTGTTCGATATATTTAAGTTCTTTCTTCACTTGCAGGATATATTCTTCCTTTAAGTTGGGGAAGAGGGTTTTAAGGCGTTGGACAACTGGGGATACAGTTAGGCCTTTACTACTTTCATCTGTTAAAGAATAGCTAACACAGAGCCCTTCCCGAGGACGAGTAAGTGCCGTATAAACAAAGTAATACTCCTCATAAACTTTCACCTTGCCTTTTGGAGCTAGATTGATTCCTTTTTTGACCAAACCTTCTCTTTCCTGTTCATCAAAAACATCTTCTTGAGAAGGGTTGCCTGGGAGAATACCCTCATTTGCACCGATAAGAAACAAATAAGAAGTCTCTGGGTTACGAGACCGTTCCAAGGAACCGATTAAAACCTGGTCTTGAGCAGGAGGAATCAGACCAAGCTTTAATCCCTCTAAACCTGAAGTGAAAATCAAGAGAAACTCACCTAGTTCCAGAACTTCTTCTCCTAACCCTAAGACCATTTCATCGAAGACATGAATCATTGCTTCCCAGCTCTGCCCTTGTAACTGGGCCTCGACTAAATCTTCCCTCTCGATAGCCTCTTCACCCCAAAGCTTCAATTGCTCAGGTACTTGTAAATCCACCAAGAGTTGATAGAGTGATTCGATAACTTCGGAAACAGATAGGCTATTTTCACTGATTTGGATATTTTTCCGGAGAGTCTCCACAAAAAGCTTTAATAAGGAATGGATCTTATGGCGGGCTTCATTTAGCTGAGCTAGTTCTTCCGCACTTTCATCTTTGCGATAAACCCAGTCTTGATCATGGGACCAATCCCGATGATTAATCCCATAAGCTAGACAGTAGTTCTCCAGACGATCTACTAGATCTCTATCAAAGGGAAAGAAGCCTGTCTTAAGGGAGCGGAAAAGTGGTTCATATGCCCAGTTCAGCTGAGCCAGCTCGATTAGAGAATTTAGTAATTCCAACAGAGGATGATTCTTAATGGGAGGCTTATGATCGAGAAAGTAAGGGATTTCGTAAGTCTTAAATATTTGCTCAAGATAATCTTCATAGCCCGCTAAATCCCTCGTAACTACCACAATATCCCGCCAGCGCTTCCCCTTTTCCCTAACTAAACGCCTAATGGTGCAGGCTACTGCTTCAACTTCAGCTCGTTTATTAGCCCCTGCCAGAAGCTTAATTCCTAAGCCATCTTCGTCAGTATCCTTTTGAAGATCCCCTGAGTAAACTTGGGTAGGGTAAAGAGTATAATACTTTTCTAAATGCTCTAATGCGGGATGCTGAAAACGCTTTAGTTCGGTCAAATAATCAATTTTGATAGGAAGATTATGATTCTGAGCCATCTTCACTAGAGTCTGATAGGTTTGGTATGAGTCCCAGAAAATTTCTTCTCCTGGTCGAAAGGTTCCCCCTCTTTTTCCAGTAATTACTTTAGGTTCAAGGGTTAAGGTGATGGTCACTTCTGATGCAGTAGTTAATAAAGACTCGATAATGGAAATTTCCTGAGGGGTAAAGCCTTTAAAGCCATCTAACCAGATTTTTGCCCCTTGTAAAGATGGGGAGGCTGGAATTCTCTCTGCTACAAGATCTAACTCCTCATCCCGGTCCCTCATGTTAGGAGGAATACTACGATTAAATTCTTCATAGAGAAAGGCCAATTCATGAACTTTCTCTTTTAAGCGGTGGTCCTCATGGTCAATTAAAAGATCTTGGGCATCTATTTGATAAGTTTTCAACTCACCTATTGTTCGAGCAAGGAGATCTGCCATACCGGGCTTTGTGGCTGTTCGGGCAAAAACACGCAGTTCTTGCCGGTATTTAAGGAGAAGGCGACGGAGAATCATCCTTTTTCCGATATCACCTATTAGAGGCTCTAAGCCTCCCCCTGTTTCCGCAAATACCCGCCAACCTAGGCGTTGGAAGCTTAGTACCTGGGCCCGAAGAATCCCTTGACTTTCAGAGTTATGAACTAAACTTAACTCCATTTGATGGGTAGATTGTTCAGGGACACATAAAATTAGGGGTTTTCCTAAGGGATCCCTGCGGATTTCTTGCCGAATATTTTCAAGGCATTTATATGTTTTCCCTGTGCCTGCCCGGCCGATAATTAAATGTAAACCCACCATACCTCTCCTTTCGAATCTATGGATTTTTCTCAATCCCTTCCAAGAGATTTCCGTCTAAATCTAGAGCTAAAGAATATGATTTTAAGGAAAGGAAGGATGATTGTGAAAAAGTTCTTTGGTTTTATTTGCACTATTTTGATACTATTCCTGATCTTTTATCCCCTACCCCTACTCACTCCTACTTTAGCCAGTAGTGACCAAAAGCTTATTACCCATCTAGTAGGGGGAACAGTATTATTAGACCTTCCCCTATCTATGGAAGTCAGGGAAAACCCTCTTCAAGAAAGAGAACTTTTACAATATAGCGCTTTTTTTAGGGACGAAGGGATATCCTTGCAAGGCTATATGCAAATCTGGCAAATCAAGGATCTAAATAACTTCCTCGTTCAAACTAAGGAACAGAGTACTTTCGATTTTTATACTTATTCCCTCAACCCCATTAAGATTGGCAAATTCCAAGGTATACTTAACCTTTGGGGAGCATCTATGGGAGAACAATCCACTATTAGTGCTAAGGAATACTGGCTCCAACTACCTAAGGAGGGCCAGTTCTTACGCCTTGCTTTTCTAACTAATAAACCGGTCTTTCCAGAGGAGCATAATAAAATAATAGCTAAAGTGCTATCCTCAATAAGACTAAAGGATAATACCCTTTCCTCAGCTGATCTACAATCCTAAATAATTATAGCATTTTTCTTCCTCTGCCTCAGCAGTAGTCTAATGATAAAAAAGAGCATAGTCTTAACTTATGACTACGCCCTTATTAGGAAGTTCAAATTGTACATTCTTTGATTCTTTTGTTTAACTCTTTTTCCTTTTCTTGTGAACTAGACTAAATATACCTCCACCTATCCCAAGGAGAAAGATATAAGGAAGAGCGTAGGCTATGCCCACAACTAAATAGTTTAGTCCATTCCAAGTACTACTAAGGGTTTTAAGGACTGCATTTTTAGCCCCTTGCCAAGTTTGAGCCCAAGAAATAGGCTGCCATGGTTCATCAATACTTACTGGATTGGGTGTTGTTTGCAGATCGATAGTAGCAGTGGAATAAGCTACTTCATGATCCCATAACTTGAGCCTACCCTGGATTTGCTCGATTTGCATCCGGACACTATTCAAATAACTTTCGATATGCAGAATCTCTTCAACAGTATTGGCTTGTTGGAGAATTTCTAAATAGCGAGTCTCCTGAGATTCAAGGTTTTTCAATCTGGATTGAGCATCATAGTACTCATCAGTAAGATCATTTGAGGAAGTCCGTTCATAAAGGACTTTTCCCACCGCTGATAAATTGCTTTTGAGTCCCTCTAATCTTTCAGTAGGAACCTTATAAACTGCATGAGCGGAACTACTATTTTTATCATGGCTTTGGGAAGATTCAACAATATAGCCACCTAAGCTATTCACTTGCTCATTTAAAAGATTTAGAGATTGATCTACATCCTCTACTTGCAAGTTAGCATTTAAATGATAAGTGATCTTCTTAGGCAAAGCTTCATCAGCAGGGGGAGCTGCTTCTGGACCAGGAAGAATTGGTTCTATTCCCCCTCGTCCATCACTAATGGCGACTTGATTTTTTGCCATATCAGGAGCACTAAGCTCTGGAGCGACAGCACCAGATTCCTTGTAAATTCCGGCGACATCCCTCGGTGGTGATCCACTATTAGCAATACCCCAACTTTCTCCACCCGAAACTGCAGTATCCATATCATGAACAGAATCTGCACTTTTCGCACTCATAAGGTTATATCCTAAGGGATTATCTTTGGATAGTTCCATACCTATCCCGATTAAAGCAAATAAAACAATTGCTACTGCAGGTAGAACAAGCTTACCCTGCCAACGCCACCAGAAGGAGCGAAAATTGCGAGTAATTTTTTCCCTTAAGGTCTCTTTTTCCGGAAAAGAGTTCTCGGCTAATAATATATCCCGTGGGGAGCTAGGAGATGCTGACCTTTCTTCAGCCTCCTTGATCTTTTTCATAGCAAGTTCCTTAATACGTTCTTTTTGCTCAGGATCGGGATCGATGCTTTGGAAGAAAATCTTCATACGTTCCAAATCTCCCTCCTGTTCCCATTGAGCAATTGGGTCTTTCTTCATATTCCCACCTCCCCTGCATGCTCTTTTTCATAATGTTTGCGGAAACTCTTTTTTGCTCGATACAGGAGACTATCTACGGCTTGTTGGGTGATTCCCATAATTTGAGCAACTTCGATAGCACTAAAACCCTCGATGAGCCGAAGTTGAATAACAGCTATTTGAGGTTCAGAAAGCTTAGATAAAACCTCGCTGACACTTAAAGCAGTGATTAGATTATTACTGTGGTCTTCTTGAGGAGTGGATGATTTAATCTCTTCACTTAAAGAAATAACTTGAACACCCTTTCCTTTAGTAGCTCGGTAGTAATCAGCTATATGATGATAAGCGATCTTTAAAGCCCAAGATTTCAAAGAACTTTTTCCTTCAAAATTTGGTAAAGCTCGCCATATTTTTGTTATAACCTCAGCTGTTATATCTTCAACCTCACTTTGCGGTACACGCAAACGTACAAAACGGTATATAATCGGAAATAGTTCGTCATAAATCTGTTCAAAGGAGTCCGTCTGCACGATGAGGAAACCTCCTCTCCCATTCTAAAATATAAGACGCTGGCATTTGTCCTTTTCTGACGTAGCCATCTCAATCATATTCCCCAAAAAATTAGAAAGTCCTGCCATGAAGACAGGATTCACTATAATAATGGTGAAAGAAGGCGAGCTAGAGTTCCTTTGCAAGTATAAGTAAACCAATCTTCAACAGCTTCTTCCGTAAGAAAGTGGCTATACTTTAAATCATCTTCTTGACTTTTTATTATTTCTCTTACAACTTCCGAGTTATAAATAACAACACTACATTCAAAGTCGATCTGAAAACTGCGAATATCCAAATTAGTTGACCCTATTACCCCAATTTCCCCATCAATGGTAATCACCTTGCTATGTAAAATCCCTTTTTGATAGCGATAAACTCCTACACCTGCCCTTACTAGTTCTGGTAAATAGGTAGATGATGCATAGTAGGTGATTTTATGGTCAGGACGGCCTTGGAGAACTAATGTCACTTTAACTCCCCGCAAAGCTGCACTACGTAAAGCCCAGACCATGCTCTCATCAGGTATAAAATATGGAGTTGTCAAAAAGATCTCTTTTTCCGCTGTTACAATAAGACTAAAAATATTTTCTTTGATAGGTTCCTGGGGGGAATCCGGACCTCCAGCTATGATTTGGGTAAGTATTTCTCCTTTTTCACTGGGAGATGGTAAGTATTCCTCAGAAAAGAGGTTTTGGTGAGTAAGGTAATACCAGTCTTTCAAAAATACGGTCTGTAAACTTCCAACACTTGGTCCTTCAATGCGTAAATGTATATCACGCCAAAATCCGTACTTAGGATCTAAGGAACAATATTCATTTCCTACGTTAATTCCGCCACAATAACCAATGACACCATCAATAATAATCAATTTACGATGATTGCGATAATTTAAGGTACGAAGGACTTGGGGAAAGCGGAGAGGAAAAAACCACTCGATCTCTACTCCTGCTTCCTTTAACTCCTCGAGGAAAGAAGGAGAAAGTTTGCGACTCCCTAATCCATCGAAGATAATCCTAACCTTGACACCCTCCTTAGATTTCCTAACCAAAACTTCCTGGATCTTATTGCCGATCCTATCACTACGAAAAATATAATATTCTAAATGAATGGATTTCTGGGCCTTATTCAGATCTTCTAGTAAATACTTAAATTTCTCATCACCATTATTTAAAATCTTGATCCTCGTACTACGGGTTAATATGGCATCACTACTCCTTAATAATAACTTAGCTAATTGTCGGTTCTTAAAGGATTTTTGCAGATAGATCTTCTTTTCAGCAATTACCTCTTTTTGCATTAAAACTTCCTTTTCCAAGAACTCTTCCGGTAGATTGCGGGAGCGAAAAAGGCTCTCTTTCAAATAAGTGCAACCAAAGAGTAAATATATTATTAAGCCTAGTAAAGGATTAATTGCTAAATAGAGTAACCATGAGCTAATCTTTTCAGGATTTTTTCTTTCTAGGAAAATAATCAGGAGAGAAAGGGAAAAAGTAAGTATACTGTATATAAATAGCCCTATAAGCAAACTATGGCCCCCCTTCTCCTATTTAGTATTACAAAAAAAGCAACTTCAATGCGAAGTTGCTTACTATTTCCTATTAGCACTCTTAACTATATCAAACTATTAGCACTATACACTACTATTAACTCTATAAACTGTACTACCTATGCTAACTCTGAACACTTTTTCTCCCATAGGCAAAATAGCCAGTAACCATAGCACATACCACTAAAATCCCTGGGTGGATATTAGTCATAAACAAAATACCTAGGGCAATCACCGCAATAGCCCATGTACTGCGATACTTCTTAGGAAAGGCCTTTTTGCCCATCTCGTAAGCTGATTGAGCGATTAAAACCACCACCACTGGACGGACAGCTTGGAGAGCGGCACTTAAAGCGGGAGTATGTGAATAGCGAATGATTACATCCCCTAAAATAACAATCACAAAGGTAGATATAAGAGTTGCCAATAAACCAGCTATTACTCCAGGCCAGCCTGCTACCCGATAGCCGATATAACTAGCCAACTTTGTAGCAATAGGGCCAGGGAGAGAGTTACCAATTGCTAAAGCATCGGCAAATTCTTCTTCCGTCATCCATTTATAACGAGTTACTGCTTCTTGTTGAATCAAGGGTATAATAGCCGGACCGCCACCGAAGCCCAGATTTGAAGCCCGGGCAAAGCCTATGAAAACTTCCCAAACTTTCTTCAGCATCTTTTTTCTCCTTTATCCTATTGAAATACTATAAGGCCAAAAACCATAGAAAGGCAAATCACTATACCTGGGTGGAGCTTAAACTTTTGTAAGCATATTAAGGCTAAACCGGCGATTACCCAGGACCAAATACTAGAAAATGAATTGACTCCCATATCAAAAGCTGTTTTCGCCACTAATACAACTACTAAAGGACGAACACCTGTTAAGGCCCCTTTCAATATGGGGGAATTGCTATTCCTCATTAGAAAATCTGTAAGTACAATCACCAGGATCGATGTTAAGGCTAAAGCTCCTAAAAGGGCCGCAAGTACTCCCAACCACCCAAAAACTCGATAGCCCACAAAACCAGCTAGTAAGGCAGCAATTGGGCCAGGCAAAGAAGAAGCAATAGCTAGTCCCTCGGAAAATTCACCGATAGACATCCACCCGTTATTAACCACTTCTGTTTTAATTAAAGGAATGATGGCTGGACCGCCACCAAAAGCTAAGTTGCTGGCTCGGAAAAAACCGATAAAAAGTTCCCACAGCTGTTCCAACTACTTCATCTCCTAATACAGTTACTTCATTTTATATTTGCCATTATACCAAAATTTCCTTAGAAACTATACATTATTCGAAATGAAATATATTTAATAAATGAATCAGTTTCATAATTTAAAACCTTTGATATTGCTATCTTTTTTGACAACTAAAAAAGGAGTACCTCCCCAACATCTCGAAATTATAGTCGTCCAAAACACAAACACCGAGAGGTGGGAA
>JAAZLD010000065.1 GCA_012799495.1 Desulfitobacterium sp.
AGGTGAGAAGCGGATGGCTTCTACTTGAACATAGTTATTATATTTCCTTTTGAAGTATTTGTCAAATGAAATTATCTGCTTTTGCTTTTTTTATTTTCTCTTAGTTTCCATTTTTCCTCTTCAAAAGCTTATACTAACCGCTTTTTACTAGCAATCTCCTCTTTTACCAAAGCAATGAACTCATCAACTGAAAGCTTTTCTCCTGCGTTACCTTGGCCATAGCGACGTACTGCCACAGAGTTAGTTTCTGCTTCTTGATCACCGACTACTAGAGCAAAAGGAATTTTTAAAGTTTGGGCTTCCCGGATTTTATAACTAATCTTCTCTCGACGATCATCCACTTCCGCCCGAATATCCAGCTCATTAAGGCGCTCCCGGAGAGCTTGAGCATATTCCTCATGACGGTCACTAATAGGCAGAATCCGTACTTGGACAGGTGCCAGCCGTGTTGGAAAAGCTCCCGCATAATGCTCTGTAAGCAAAGCGATATATCTTTCTATACTACCATAGACTACCCGATGAACCATTACAGGACGATGTTTTTGACCATCTTCACCTATATAGGTAAGATCAAATTTCTCCGGCATTTGGAAATCTAATTGGATAGTTCCACACTGCCAAGTCCGGCCTAAGCAATCCTTTAAGTGAAAGTCAATTTTTGGTCCATAGAAGGCTCCATCTCCAGGATTAATCTTGTACTCCAGACCTTTAGCCTCAAGAGCTTCTTTAAGAGCATTAGTGGCCATTTCCCAGGTTTCGTCGGAACCCATGGAATCTTCAGGACGAGTAGAAAGTTCCACATGGTACTCAAAACCAAAGATTTTATAGAAATGATCTACCAATTCGATAACTCCGATGACTTCCTCTTTAATTTGGGAAGGGAGCATAAAGATATGAGCATCATCCTGAGTAAAGTTGCGCACTCGTAATAGACCGTGTAAAGCTCCAGATAATTCATGACGATGGACAAGTCCTAGTTCCCCTATCCGCAAAGGAAGATCCCGGTAACTTCTCAACTGTTGCTTATACATGATCATGCCCCCGGGGCAATTCATGGGTTTGACAGCAAAATCCTCGTCATCAATCTTTGTAGTATACATATTGTCTTTATAGTGATCCCAGTGACCAGAGTTTTCCCAAAGGGTACGACTTAGGATAATGGGAGTTTTGATTTCATGATAACCTCTCTTACGGTGTTCTTTCCGCCAGAAGTCTTCCAATTCATTCCGCAAGATCATTCCCTTAGGATGAAAGAAAGGAAAGCCAGGCCCTTCGTCATGAAGACTAAATAGATCCAGTTCTAATCCTAGCTTGCGATGATCCCTACGTTTGGCCTCTTCAAGTTTAAAAAGATAATCATCTAAGTCTGCTTTTTTAGCCCAGACTGTACCATAAATCCGCTGAAGCATTTTATTCTTTTCACTACCTCGCCAATAGGCGCCAGCTAAATTCATCAGTTTAAAAGCTTTAATAGTTTTTGTGGAAGGAATATGGGGACCAGCACAAAGATCTGTAAACTCTCCTTGAGTATACATAGAAATCACTGCATCCTCAGGTAGATCTTCAATAATCTCTACTTTGTATTTTTCTCCCCGCTCTGCAAAAAACTCGATGGCTTCATCCCGAGAGATTTCTCGACGTTGATATGTGTTATTTTCCTTCGCTAAACGACGCATTTCTGCCTCGATTTTCTCCAAGTCTTCAGGAGTAAAAACATGTTCGGAATCCACATCATAATAGAAGCCATTTTCAATAGCAGGGCCAATTCCTAATATAGTGCCAGGATAAAGCTTCTGGATAGCTTCTGCCATAAGGTGCGAAGTGGAGTGGCGAAGGATCTCTAGCCCTTCTTCACTATCTATAGTGATAATCTCTACCTCCGCATCTTTCTCTAAAGGTGTAGAGAGATCTCTAGCTTCTCCATTGATTTTACCTGCTACTGCAGCTTTAGCTAGCCCTCTGGAGATGGAAGCTGCTAAGTCTGCAAGAGTTGTTCCCTGCTCCACTTCCCGAATGGAGCCATCTTTTAATGTTACTTTTACCATCGTTTTCATCTCCTTTTCTCATTCATTAATAAAGTAAAATAAGCCTATCAAAAAGATAACCTAATTAATAAATAAATAAAGTGATAAATAGATACATAAATATACAAGTTGAAAATAAAAGCTTGTTAATGAAAAACAAAAAACTCTCATCCCATATGGGACGAGAGCATTATTCCCGTGGTTCCACCCAAGTTAAAGTAAGCTTCATTCAATAAAAACTCAAATAATAATTCAAGTAGTAATAAAAGCTTCCTTTCTCTTTGACTCCCTTAACGCGGGTCACGTCTGAACCTACTTATTTCAGCTCAGCACTCAGGGGTGGTTTTCCTCTGTTCTATGTGAGAGATGCTTCCAGCCACGACATCTCCTCTCTAGCCACAAATCAAACAGACTACTTTCCCCATCATCGTTTTGATGCAGATTATTTTCACTCAATTATAAACCTCTCCTAATCCCTTTGTCAAATCTTTTGGCAAATAGGACAATCTCCCGTACAATAATGAACTCGACCTTCAAAAACTTTACAAATAGTTTCTAAAGTATCTTCATATCCTTCATATTTAATATGCAAAAAAATCTTCCTAGGGGAAACAGCAATCAGAGCACTAACTAATAAATCCTCAAAGGTCAGCTCAGGAGAGTTATTATCCATTAAGGATAGTTCATCCATATATTTCTTAGTTATTTGTTTACCACCTTCATCATATAAGTTAAACTTACCCTTTTTTGTTATACCTACATGTAAGGTGTGGAGTTTAGGCTCCTGGGAATCTACGTATGACTTCAATAGTTCGATAAATTCCACATATTCAGTTTCAATAATATGTTCATTAACTACATAAGCCACAGCTTTCTGGAGTTCCTCACGGTAATCTTTAGCCCGAAAACGCAGGAAACCCTCTACATCAAAAATCCGTTGAGTATCAAAGCATTTGAGGATTTGATTTACTAAAGAGGCCTTTCGATGAATACGATAGCCTTTCCACTCCTTAGATTCCTCATTTAAATACTGCAGAGCCTTTTCAAAAACTGTAACTGTTTCTTCCCGCTTCATTTTGTATTTATTTCTTAGGAGCCAACGAATATGATCTTTTTCCCAATTTTGTAGAATAGTTTCCGCAATGGCATTAGCCAAGTAATAACTATGTATTTTTTTCGTAGTCTCCCGTTCTTTTTCATCTAAAACCTCATCCACTTTAAAATGACAATCAATCAACCAACGTTTTCCTTGTTTGTATTCATACATAATAATGGGTAGCTTTTCCTGTTCTTGAAGCCGTCGCAGACGTTCAGTAAAACTATCCCGATAATATTGAGTTCCTACCTGCACCGAGTGTTGTTCCACCCTGGCATCCCTCCATAGTAGAGTATATGAGAAAGGTTCGCCCATCTTGCGACCAATAAATAGCCATATATTCCCTACTATTGCCAGGTTTCTAATCCCCTATTCCTACCGAACTGCAATAAATAAATATAGAAGAGGTGAAAGCACTAACTTGTAGCTTTCACCGAATCTCTACTTCACTCTATTAAGCTTTTTATGATGTTAGTATTTTATAGTATATTTTTCACTATTTCTCTAACATCATTCAGTGCCCTGGAATCTTCAGGTAGATCTACTAAAGGAACTCCCATCAAATCATATTCAGCTATCTTATCATCTTGTGGAATCATTCCCAAGACATCGATACCGATTTTTTCAGCAGCTTGTTCTAAAAGGCTCTGGTTATTTGTCACCCTATTAAAGACCACACCGAATTTATTACAGTCCAGAACCTTTTCCTCTGTTATCATTTTCTTTATATGCTCAACAGTTTGCAACCCTCGTGCTGATGTATCCGTTAATATAACTAATGTATCTACCATACTCATAACTTGACGATTGATCTGTTCCAGTCCGGCTTCCCCATCAATAAGGATGGTATCAAAATTCTCGGAAAGAATTCCAATAGATTTCTTCAATAAATCGTTAACGGAACAAAAGCACCCTTGTGAATCTGTCCGGCCCATTGCTAAAAATGCCATACCATCATCTTCATAGAGGGTATCGAATACTAGGTAATCTAATTTTTGAGATAATTCAATCTGGTCTGCCTCAAATCCATTACGGGCAGTATCAATAATAAGATTGCGAATATCACCTATTGTTTTATTAACTGTAATTCCCATTGTATTAGGTAATCCCATAGCTGGATCTGCATCAACAATTAGTAAGTTACCTGCTTTTTGACTTTCCTTTAGGCATCTTGCCAGCATAGCTGTAAAAGCAGTCTTCCCGACACCGCCTTTACCACATACGGCTATCACATTTTTATTGTTAGTTTTCTTTTCGAGCTTCTTATCCATATTGTCTTTCCTTTCACATAAATAATTAACTATATACCTTGCTACATTTATATTACTGCTCTACTTTAACTGGCGCCCATTTTTCTTATATTGTCACACACGGTTTTATCTTTACAAGAACCACAATGTCCACCGGGAGCGCATTTAAGGATATCTACTCCTCTTTCTCGCCAAATCCGCTCTTTTATTCCACGGGCAATTTCCCTAACGTCAATGCCTATCTGATTCAATTCTCTTATATCTTCTTTCGAACTAGTAATAAATAAAACCTCAACAGATTCTACCTTAGGCAAAATCTCTTTTATATGCCAAATCAAAACTGAGCCCAATCCTTTAAAATTAAAACCTTTTTTTGCAGCATCCTTACTAATTCTACACCAAATATTTTCCGTAGTACTCCGAATCATGTACCCTTCGATCAAATCCGAGATATTAAGATTTTGGTTCAATAAATAATAATCTTCTTCAGTTAGATCCTTTCCTCCTACAAGAATAACCTGACCGAAGGGGAGCACCTTTGAAGAAGATTCATTTACATCTTCTCCAATTAAAGTAATCTGTTCATGCTTTATTAAGTCGGGGTTATCTGAATAAAGAGTGAATGAGGATGAGCCCACTTCTGGACTACCTAATTCAAGAAATACTTCACTTTTGAGAACAATATTGGATCCCTTTTTCCCTTCTAACTTTAAGGTTAATGATTTTCCTAGTTCGTTTAAATCTTGTAATGCTGGCATCACTCGCTCTTTACCGGTTTTTTCAACGAACTCTCTAATCCTATCAATGTGTAGATCATACACTGACATATTGATCCCCCTTTACAACTTAGGGTGCCCTTAACCATTATGCATTAGCTGCTTTTTTTAATGCTCTATCCCTTGCAAAAAGAGCCGCTCCTAAAGCACCTGCTATTTGAGGGTTAATCGAAAGGTCCTTAATCTCAACCCCTAAATGTATTTCCAGATACTTTGTTAAAGCTTTATTACGTGCACAGCCACCAGTCATAACAACATCGGGTTTGATCCCCATTTTATAAGCCATAGAGTGAATTCTACGGGCAATAGAATCATGAATCCCAGCGGCTATATCCTTTGCATCAACTCCTGTGTTGATCAATGTAACAACTTCTGATTCAGCAAATACACTACATTGTTTTGTGATATTGACTGGGTTATCCGATGCCAAAGCAAGTTCGGAAAGTTCATCGATGGTACAATCTAATGCCCTTGTCATTGCCTCAAAGAATCTACCTGTTCCGGCAGCACATTTATCATTCATACTGAATTCGAGAACTTTTCCTTGATTGCTTAATGTTATAACTTTGCAATCTTGTCCTCCTATATCAACTATCATTCTTGCATCTGGGTAGCTCCAATGGGCACCCCGAGCATGGCAAGTAATTTCTGACATATTATCTTGAATAAAGGATACTCCCGCTCGGCCATATCCTGTCCCTACAACATATTCAACATCTGAAATTGATAACCCAGCTTTTTCTAAAGCATCATTTAGTACTGTTTGAGCAGTAATTTCCGGGCTTCTGGTGGAATTTGTAACTGCCCAGGAAAGAATTTTATCATCTTTTAATATAACTGCCTTGCCAGTGGCCGATCCTAAATCACAACCGCATACAATCATATTCATTACTCCTTAGGTAAATTGGCGAGCGGCA
>JAAZLD010000066.1 GCA_012799495.1 Desulfitobacterium sp.
AGTAAGATCTGGTGACGATACCGGAGGGGTTCCACCCGTTCCCATCTCGAACACGGAAGTTAAGACCTCCAGGGCTGATGATACTTGGACCGCAGGGTCCTGGGAAAGTAAGTAGTTGCCAGGTAAGAGCAAAAAGACCATCATCTCGATGGTCTTTTTGCACTTTTATATTTATGAATACTTATGATTAGAATCCACGGCCACCGCAGAAACAGCCGCCCTTCATTCCTCGACCTTGCCAAAAGTTGTCACCTTGAGCTTCGCTGTTATTTTGCCATCTGCCATTTCCTTTACCATAATAGTTTCCATAGCCCATTCCATAGCCATAACTACCTGGTTCACATAGGGCTTGGTTTTCTTTGAACCTTTCTAGAATAGCATCTGCTTGTTCTGGTGTAAGTTCACCTTTAGCTACCCTATCTTGAAGGATATTCTTCCTATTTTCTAGCATTTCAGATTTATATTCATCTAAGAGATCGTCTCTCTCTGCTAGCTGGCCAAAGGTGTTTTTAGTGGTGGCTCTTTCATTATAAGCATCTTCCACGGTGACACCTTTAAGGTCGGCATAAATTTCGGCAGGAGATTTATAGGTAGCTGCGATAACACTTGTTGCGCCTACAAGGAGCAATGCAACCATTAGAATACTAATAAAAACTTTTCTCATTACATCCACCTCCATATAGTACCTTTTCTGTTCAATTTTATTATAGGTACAGAATATGAAGAACTTATGAAGTTCGGTTGAAGATAATATGGATTATTCTCTCGGTAGCTGTACCTTAACTATTGTGCCTTTATTTACCTCACTCTCAATACTGAGGATACCTTGGTGAGCTTCAACGAGGGCCTTGGCAATAGTAAGTCCAATTCCAGAACCCCCTGATTCTCGACTTCGAGAGAGATCACCACGGTAAAATCTTTCAAAAATATGGGCTAAATCCTCTTTTGGGATCCCTTTACCTGTATCACGAATTTCAATTATGGTCCATTTATCTTTAGTAAAAAGCTCTACTGTTACATTCCCTTTTTCGGGAGTGTATTTATAAGCATTGGAGAGGATATTTACCATTACCTGTCTGAGGCGATCTTCATCTCCCAGGATAGTTACATCTTGCTGAAAATCCGTCGTAAGTTGGATATCTTTTTCTGAGAAAATCAACAAGTAATTGTCTAATAAGTTTTTTAGCATCTCAGAAAGGATAACCTGTTTTTTCTGTAATTTAACTTCATCGCTTTCTAAGATGGATAATTCATTTAAATCTTTGATCAAGCCGGTAAGACGAATAACCTCATCATTACAAAAGGAGAGTCTGGCAGGAGTAGGCTCCCAAACCCCGTCTACCATTGCCTCTAAATGACTTTGGAGGGTGGCTAGGGGAGTTCGTAATTCATGAGCGATATCAGATGTCAGGCGCTTTCTTAACTGCTCCTGCTCTTTAATATTTTCGGCTAAATCTTTAGTTGCTTGAGCTAGTTGTTGAATTTCTAAAGTTGTGGTGTTGACCGGTTGTATTTTTGTATCGGTCCTTTTTATTGATAAGATATTATCTTTTACCTGGTGGAGGGGTTTGAGGAACTTTTTAGTTACATATTTGCTAATTATCACTGAAACTATCAGGGCTAGAATCAAAGCTATTAAATATACTATATTCATTGTATAGGCAAAGGATTTGTCCTCTGGTGCGGCTAAAAGGCTTTTTTGTCGGCCAATTTCTACTCTACCCAGGGATTGACCTTCGATCTCCAAAGGATAGCTCCGGAAAACTAGTTCAAGGCTGCTGTCCTGGGCCCTGTTTTGCAAATTGTTCTGATTCATTCCCATTCCAGGACCCATTCTGCCATGGCCTTTTCCCATACCACCACTACCCATGCCCATGCCGCCATGCATTCCCTGAGAAGTACTATCAAAGATAAGCTGACCTTCAGTATTATAGATCTTCACTTCCACAGCTTCTCCGCGGATAAACTGCATAAGTCCAGGCATAGTTGTGATATTGGTGCTTAATAAATCTTCAATATAAAAAAGAATCTTTTGGTCCTTTTTTAAGTTAGTTTCTTGAACATAATTTTTAAAGAAGACAAACATACCGAAATTACTTAAGAGAAAGATAACCAAGATGGCAACCACCGTTATAGCGATAAAATACCTTCTTAGTTGTTTATCAATGGTGATCATGATAATTCTCCTTGGAATTTATAGCCTATACCATAGACTGTTTGAATATAGCGTGGTTCTTTAAGGTTGTCCTCTATTTTTTGCCGGATATTTTTAATATGGGCATCAATAGTTCTCTCATACCCTGCGAAGTCATACCCTAAGGCAGAATTGATCAACTGAGCCCGGGAGAAAGCTTTGTTTGGGTTTTGAGCCATAACTAGAAGTATTTGGAACTCGTTAGGAGTTAGGTGGATTTCTTTTCCTTGTTTTTTCACGGTATATTCTTCAAGATTAATCTCTAGATCCCCATTATTAAATGTAAGGATATTCTCTATTCTTGTTTTGCCAAGAGTTCGGCGGAGGATGGCCTTTACTCTCATAACCAATTCCCGGGGACTGAAAGGTTTAACCAAATAGTCATCTGCTCCTAAAGCCAATCCTTGGATGCGATCTTCTTCGCTACTTTTTGCTGTTAGCATTAAAATAGGCACGTCTGATTGCTTCCTAATTTGGCGGCATATTTCTTCTCCTGAAAGGTCAGGAAGCATTAAGTCTAATATTATAAAGTCTGGTTGTAAAAGGGGAAATAACCTTAATGCCTCTTCTCCATTGACGGAAGTGAAGACTTCAAAGCCCTCTTTTTGCAGGTAATCTTTGATTACTTCTAAGAGATTTACTTCGTCATCTATGACAAATATCTTGGTCATCTTAATTCCTCCTCAATGGGATTTTCCCAAATGGAATTCTTGAAAAGTTGTTAAATGGAGGTCTTACATAATCGAGAGTTTCTTAGTATAAGTCTACCATGCTTTCAAGAAAGGTACTAATTATTCATTTCTAATGCTTTGTTGTGATTCCAATCACACAACTAAGAGTTAAATTATACATATAATTAAATTCGAGTAATTAAAGTTAGAAAAATATAACTTACTCAAGTACAAATATAGAATAGGGTGAAAAGAGTGAAAGAGAAAGGTATGCTTCGAAAAATCAAAGCACCCCTTGAACGAAGAGGAGTACAACTGCTTTTTGCTTTTATCACTGTTTTGATTGGAATCCAATTTATTCGCTTTGTAAATTCCTATTTAGATCCAGGGTCAGTGGCGATGATTTCTCGACCTGCAGGAGTAGAAGGATTTTTGCCTATTAGTGCCTTAGTAGCCTTAACAGCTTGGCTGGTTACAGGGGTATTTGATCAGATTCACCCAGCTGGACTTGTCCTTTTCTTGTTGATTATGGGGATTTCCTTAGTGTTAAAGAGAAGTTTTTGTTCGTGGGTTTGTCCAATAGGTACCTTGTCCGAAGGCCTGGCTTTATTGGGAAAAAAGATCTTTGGCAGAAACTTTTCCCTCCCTTTGTGGTTGGATTATATTCTACGTTCTCTGAAGTATGTTTTGCTTGGATTTTTCGTATTTTTCATTTTTATAGGTATGAGTGGGGCGGCGGCATATGCATTTCTGCAGACTCCATATAATATGATCGCAGATGTGAAGATGTTGGACTTCTTTAAAAATATGAGTGCTGTTGGGGTATCTGTTATAGCTATCTTAGTATTATTTTCACTTCTTGTTGAAAACTTCTGGTGTCGCTATCTCTGTCCCTATGGGGCTCTTTTAGGTCTATTAAGTATTTTTAGTCCCTTTAAAATTAGCAGAAATACGGAAACATGTATTTCTTGTGAACGGTGTACGGCAGTCTGCCCTAACCGCTTAAAAGTAGCGAAAAAGAAAACGATTTGGTCCCCGGAATGTACTGGTTGCCTAAACTGTGTAAAAAGCTGTCCTGTAGATAAGACTTTGGAACTGAAGTCTACTTCCTTAATTTTAACGCCCCAGAGAGCAGCTTTATCTATTCTGATAGTTTGGTTTTCGGTAGTTGCAATCGCAAAATTAACAGGAAATTGGGAAACAAGTATTCCGCCAGAAATGTATAAGGTTTTAATTCCTATGGCTGGACAATTTTAAAGAAAGTGTTGCACTAACTACTAAATGTAGTTTGGCAACACTTTTTTCCTTTATGCTTTTTTTACCCTTTACTTTGTAATGCTTCATCTTTAGTTAGGCCATGACCTTGGCGAGAGTCCATACTGGGTGCTTTGTCAGGCTTACGGTTTTGGGAGGGCTTAGTATCGGGGTTAGCCTTTCGATTAGAAAACTTCTTTTCTGCCATAATAAGCATACATCCTTTCCTAAAAAGAATCTTCTGTTATGATCATCAATATTTAATTGTTAGAGCTATTTTAGATGAAGAAAAAACTCATCTATATCTATTTTGTCCTAGAAAAGAAGAATCATGAAAGAATTGAAAACTTAAAAAGAATGCGATGGCTTATAAAAAGCTCTGAAATATTGAAGAATTAATAACTGGTAGAGAGTTAATGATAGGTAATAATCGATATAGATTTTGGACAAGTTCATATAGTGTAGGACATGAAGGATAATCTAAGGTAATGGGGATAAAGGGTAAAAAAAGAGGGATAAAAACTTTTGACATACTATATCTAGTGCTGGTAATATGTATTGGACACTATATGTAGGGGGTGGGAATTTGCGCTGCCCATTTTGTGGACATGCAGAAACTAAGGTTTTGGAGTCCCGTCAGGTGGAAGAAGGGACTGCTATCCGTCGCAGAAGAGAATGTGAAAGCTGTGCAAGACGGTTTACAACCTATGAAAAACACGAAGATACCCCGTTGATCGTAGTAAAAAAAGATGGGCGTAGGGAAGAATTTTCTCGAGTTAAGATAAAGGCCGGAATCCTGAGGGCCTGTGAAAAACGCCCTATATCCACTGAGGAAATCGATGAAATTATTTATGAAATAGAGAAGAACCTTCGCAATCAATATGATAGGGAGGTACCAAGTAAGGCTATAGGGGAAGTTGTAATGAGTGTTTTAGCTAATTTAGATGAGGTAGCTTACATACGTTTTGCCTCTGTTTACGGAGAATTTGAGAATATCCAACGTTTTATTCAGGAACTTCATGAGTTAGTTGAGAGAAAAAGAATATTAGAAAAGGAGCCTTCTAAATAGGTCCTAAAGCTAACATAAAATAGGTCTGTTGGCCTATCCCAAAAAGATGGAATATGTTCCAAAATGAAAGAGAAAGCAAATATGAGTTTAATAAATATAAAGATATGAGAGAAAGTTGGGGATGAATTTGAGTTTTGAGGAAAGAGCGCCAAAGACATGGCCAAAAGTCAATTTAACACCTAACGCACGGGTAATATTGGAGAAACGTTATCTAAGACAGGAAAATTCAAAAGTAGTGGAAACACCTGAGGATATGTTTTATCGTGTAGCTTCAGTTGTTGCCTTGGTGGAGGAAGAGTATGGTAAAGGTAAGAAAGAAATCAAAGAGCTAACTAGAGCTTTTTACGATATGATGGCGAACTTGGAATTCATGCCTAACTCGCCTACTCTAATGAATGCGGGCCGAGATCTAGGCCAACTGAGTGCCTGTTTCGTGTTGCCTGTTGAAGATAGTATGGAAGATATTTTTGATGCCATTAAAAATGCGGCAATTATTCATAAATCCGGTGGAGGGACTGGCTTTAGCTTCTCACGCCTTCGCTCTAAAAACAGCACCGTTCGCTCTACAGGTGGAGTAGCATCTGGTCCTGTATCCTTTATGAAGGTTTTTAATGCCGCCACGGAAGCGGTGAAACAAGGTGGAACTCGCCGTGGAGCCAATATGGGAATTTTAAGGGTAGATCATCCTGATATATTAGAATTTATAACTTGTAAAGAAGATAATGATGAGATTACTAACTTTAATATTTCTGTAGGGATTACAGAAGAGTTCATGAAAGCTGTTGAAAATAAGGGGCATTATGAGCTAGTAGATCCTCACACAAAAAAGGTAACAGGTAAGTTATTTGCTCCTGATGTTTTTGATATGATTGTAGACCATGCTTGGCGCAACGGAGAACCGGGGATCATCTTCCTCGATCGCTTAAATAAGGATAATCCTACTCCCCTTTTAGGTGAGATCGAAGCTACTAACCCCTGTGGGGAGCAACCTCTATTACCTAACGAGGCCTGTAATTTAGGTTCAATCAATCTAAAGTTAATGGTTACTGGGAAAAATGGTAAGATGGTTATTGACTGGGAACGGTTAAGTCGGATTACTCGTTTGGCTACTCGTTTTCTAGATGATGTTATTGACGCTAACGTCTATCCTCTTCCTGCTATTGAAGAAATGGTTAAGGGTAATCGCAAAGTAGGTTTGGGGGTCATGGGCTTTGCTGATATGTTGATCCTTCTGCAAACCTCTTACGCCTCTGAGGATGCTGTAAATTATGCAGAAAAGGTTATGAAATTTATCCAGACTGAGGCCCGTCTAGAGTCTCAACGCTTAGCTGAAGAACGGGGAACCTTCCCTAATTATAAAGGCTCTATTTACGATGGGGTTCGACCTTTGCGTAATGCTACTCTTACTACAATTGCTCCTACGGGGACTATTTCTATGATTTGTGGTGCATCTAGTGGAGTAGAGCCTCTCTTTGCGGTAGCTTATACTAAGACTGTAATGGATGGTACTTCCTTAGTAGAAGTTAACCCCATCTTTCAGAGTTATGCTGAAGAATATGGATTTAATTCCCCTGAATTAATGAAGAAAATAGCCGAAAAAGGTACAGTCTTAGGTTTTTCCGAAATACCTAATTGGGTTCAAGAGGTTTTTATTACAGCTCAAGAGATTGAACCAGAGTGGCATATACGGATCCAGGCGGCCTTCCAAAAGTACACCGATAATGCTGTTTCGAAAACCATCAACTTCGCTAATAAAGCAACTCGAGATGATATAAGAAAAGCTTATCTATTAGCATATGAATTGAATTGTAAAGGCCTGACAGTTTATCGGGATGGAAGCCGGGAAGAACAAGTTCTTTCCACTGGTATTAAGGAAAAGAAAGAAACTACGTCAATGGGACAAGCTTCCTCTTCTGAACAGAAAAGCGACGATGATGTAATAGCTCCTAAGGTTCCTTTCATTCCAGAAGTTAACACTGTATTACCTCGACCCCGTCCCACTACAACTACTGGGGTTACAGAGCGGATTAGGATCGGATGTGGCAATCTTTATGTTAGTGTTATGGCCGATGAAAAAGGAATTTGTGAAATCTTCACTAATACTGGACGGGCTGGAGGTTGCGCATCTCAATCAGAGGCAACTGCTCGTTTGATTTCTATAGCATTACGTTCTGGAATTTCTGTAGATGCTATTGTCGAACAGATGAAAGGTATCCGGTGTCCCGCTTGTATTCGTAGAGAAGGTGTTAATGTAACTTCTTGTCCTGATGCTATTGCCAGGGTAATAAAGGAGCATATGGAACTTAGCAATGGGGTTAGCAATGGGGTTTGTAATGGTGTTGATAATAATAAGGATAAGAAAAGGGATTCCGAACCCCAAAAGCCCTCTACATCTTATGAAGAAAAACCTGTTCAAACTAGAAGTGCTACTATTACAGGAAATGTTAAGGCCAAAACACTTATTGCTGATGCAAATGCCTGTCCTGAATGCGGAATGGCCATTAGCCACGAAAGTGGATGTGTTGTCTGTATTCACTGCGGGTACTCTAAATGTGGATAATTGGGATTAAAAATAGACCAACTGTGAGCCTTAAGGGCTTTCAGTTGGTCTTTCTTGTCAGGATTGATTCTCAGTAAGCATGAGGTTTAGTAGGTGTTATTAAGTTATATTTTTTTGAGTAAAAGTAAAGCACTAGTAGTAGGTTCCTCTTTGCCTTCGGCATGAAACTCAATGCTAAATTCCCCAAAGTTATAATACATTGTATAGCCATCCTCAGAATTAGCCTCTGACTCAGGTTTTTGCTCCCAGTCAAGATCTTTTCCTAAGCGGTCTGGGAGTCCTAGTACTTCGATAATTTCGTCAAAGGTATCTCCTATTTTGACCCCGAGAATTTCCTGGGAGCCTTTCAGGAGAATGTCTGTGGCGATATTTTTGTAGTTAAAATGGATTTCCATATCTTCAAGGGAGATTTTAGTTACTTCATAACTATTGCCATATTCACCTTCTAATACTTCCGTCTCAGGTGCTTGCTTGGTGATTTTTTCAACTTCAACCAGCTCTTTTCCTAATAAGCTCAAGGTAGGATGATTTTCCCCTAAGACTTTTATGATAGCTTGTTTGGCTTCTTCCAAGGTAGGATAAGGGTTTTCATTAGCAATATAGGTGCCCCAAGTAATTTCA
>JAAZLD010000067.1 GCA_012799495.1 Desulfitobacterium sp.
ATTATGACAGGGCTCATACCCTTTTAAAGTGCAAAAAAGCTTCCCTAAGCCTCTAGTATAGGCAGTTACTTCCTTTTGATAATTTCGCATGGTGATAACGGGGGCGCTCCCTACTAAGAGGGCAGTCTCACCATCCGTTTGGGAAATTTGGCAAGTACCATGCATTTTTTCGATATCAGTCATGGCCCTTCCTACCATTTTTTCCGGTAGTTCCAGCTGAAATTCATAAAAAGGCTCCAATAATACAGACTGGGCTTCTTTTAAACCTTGACGAACGGCTCGGTAGGTGGCTTCCCGAAAATCTCCCCCATCAGTATGTTTATTATGAGCGCGACCAGAAACTAAGGTGATTTTCATATCAGTAATAGGGGAGCCTGTTAAAACTCCGATATGAGTTTTCTCTTGCAGGTGAGTAAGGACAAGGTTTTGCCAACTTTTACTTAAAATATCCTCACTACAATTGGTACCAAACTGGAGGCCACTGCCCCTTCCCCCTGGTTCTAAGAGTAAATGAACCTCTGCATAATGCCGCAAGGGCTCGAAATGGCCTACCCCCTCTACTACATTAGCGATAGTTTCCTTATAAAGAATTCTCCCTTCGTCAAATTCCACCTCAAGATCAAAACGATCCTTGATCATACTTTGGAGAATTTCGATCTGCACTTCTCCCATTATTCGTACTTGGATTTCTTCTATTTGTTCATTCCAAACAATGGAAAGTTCAGGGACTTCCTCTTCAATCTCTCGGAGTTTGGGTAGGATCATTCTCGGGTCAGTGCCTTCTGGCAAGATAATCTGATAGGATAGGACTGGTTCTAAAACTGGACCTGGGGAGGAGCTTTCTATCCCTAACCCCTCACCCGGCTTGGTTTGTGTAAGTCCTGTTACTGTACAAATAGAACCTGGTCCAACCTCATTTACAGCCTCATACTTTTCCCCGGAATAGAGGCGGATCTGATTAACTTTTTCTTTCCAATCACCATTAGTTAAAAGATCTCTAACTTTAAGATTACCGCCGGTAATTTTCATATGAGTAAGTCTATTCCCTTGTTCATCTCTAGAAATCTTAAAAATTTTGGCCCCAAATTCCTCTGAGTAAGATGGTGCTAGAGTGTAATTACTCAGACCTTCGATGAAGTTTTCTACCCCTTCCAATTTTAAAGCAGAACCAAAGTAGCAGGGAAATACTACTCTTCTTTTTATAGCCTGTTTAATCTGGGAATCTTCGATCTTACCTTTTTCCAGGTAGTATTCCATCATCCCTTCTTCACACATAGCCAATTCCTCATAGAAATCCACAGTGGGGCCTTGCCCAAATTCGATGCACCTATCTGATAGGTGTTTTTTCAATTCCTTAAGTAACTTTTCCTTATCAGTGCCAACCTGATCCATTTTATTAATAAAGAGAAAAACAGGTACCTGGTACATATCCAAAAGTCTCCACAATACCTTTGTATGTCCTTGGATACCATCAGCACCACTTATCACTAAAATGGCATAATCCAATACCTGAAGGGTTCTCTCCATCTCTGCCGAAAAATCCACGTGACCTGGGGTATCAAGTAAGGTCACTTGGAGATCATTTAATTCAAATAAAGCCTGTTTGGAGAAGATGGTAATCCCCCGAGCTCTTTCTAATTCATAAGTATCCAGATAAGCATCCTTATTATCTACTCTTCCTAATTTACCGATCTTACCTACCAAGTAGAGGATACTCTCCGATAATGTAGTTTTTCCCCCATCTACATGGGCTAAGATACCGATGACTAACTTTTTCATTTTTACCTTCAATTCCTTCGTTTCTCTCATTCAGATATGAAATCATTTCACTCATTAATAAATAAATCCCTCTATTCTTTACATGATACCAGCAAGTTTAAGACTTGACAATTTTAGATATTTAGGGTTTAAAGGTCTAAAAAATTAATATCTTCAGTCAAAAAGCTTTAATAAGACCTTAAGATATTTAAATCAGGTTATTCTGTAAAAAATAATTGAAAAAGATTCTCTTTTAGGACAAGTAACCATTGATAATTTAGTCGTGGGGGTATAAAATATAATCAGAATCGTTCTCAATTACATGCTTCGAAAATACATGCTTCGAAAATACATGCTTCGAAAATACATGCTCGGATACATATCCCATATTTCCTTTACAGTTCCTTGTTAAAAAATACATTAAGGAGGCCCATAGGGATGAAAAGAAATGATTTAATCGATATTTATCAAGCTGAAAATGGATGCGAATATATTGTTGAGGAAGTTCCTGAAAATTCACTCCTGGCAAGCCTTGGTATCTATAAAAACTCAATCGTAAAAAAGAACTACCGCTATAAATTTGGTGGCCCAGTAGTTATGAGAGTCTCTTCAAGAGATATCGCTGTTGGAAAAGATGTTGCTCAAGATATTAAAGTTAGGAAGGTTGCACACTAATGAATTGTCATGAGGTTAATGAAGATAAATC
>JAAZLD010000068.1 GCA_012799495.1 Desulfitobacterium sp.
ATTAGCTTCTGTAACTGTTGCCTGATGAAGTTTGGATTTCATCATTGTGCGAAACATTATAACCCCTCCACTAATTTATTATCTATTAATCTTGTTGATCCAAAACGTACCGCTAAAGCGATCAAAACACTATCCTCAATCATTTCTACCCTATCTAAGGTTTCAGGATGGCGAAGTTCTACATAATCGATCTCCCCGGAGCTTTCTCCCCTTATCATCTCTTTAATTTTCTCCTCAATTAAGGAGCCACTCCGTTCTCCCTGACGGATCCATTCATCGGCAGCTTTGAGACTCTTTTGGAGAACTAGAGCTTCCTGTCTTTGTTCAGGGCTTAAATAAACATTGCGGGAGCTTAAAGCTAAACCATCGGACTCCCGAACAATGGGTACAGGGACAATTTCAATTGGGAAGTTTAAATCTTTGACCACTTGTTTAATAATCAGATATTGTTGATAATCTTTTTGTCCAAAATAAGCCCGATCTGGTTGGACAATATTAAAAAGTTTGCTTACCACTGTAGTTACCCCGTTAAAATGAGTGGGGCGAGAAGTTCCACATAAGCAATCCCCCAATTTTCCTACTGCCACTGTGGATAGATTGGTAGTTGGATACATTTCTTCTACACCAGGATTAAAGATCAAATTAACTCCTGCCTCTTCCGCCAAACGGGCGTCCCTTTCAATATTTCTTGGATAACGATCAAAATCTTCATTAGGACCAAATTGCAATGGATTAACAAAAATACTCATTACTACAAAAGCTCCGCTTTTTTTCGCTTCTTTTACTAAGGCTAAATGTCCCTCATGAAGATATCCCATGGTGGGAACTAAGGCAATTTCTTTACCTTTTTTCCGTTCCTCCCGGATGATTTCTCTAATTTCAGATATTTTTGTAGATATTAGCATCTGTTTCACCCTTCCTTGCCTTTATTCTCATTTGGGGTTTTAACTTCATCTTCTGAAAAAACATCCTGCATCTTCTTTAAGATCTCTGACGAATAGGCGCTATTCTGTTGGGCCATTTTTGCTTGGCCAATTTCCAGAGTATATTTCCCTAAAGCTCTGTACACAAAACTAAGTTCCTCGGGCATATGCTCCAAATGCTCTTGGATAACATTCACATCCCCCCTGGCAATAGGACCTGTTAGAGCTTGGGGTAACCCTACTTTCTCTAAATTTTGCAAGGATCCTTTCATTAAGGGAAGTAGACTCTCCAAAGCCTCCTCCCTTTCAATACCTGCTTCCTCAAACAATCGTACCGCTAAGGCTGCTAGAGTCACTAAATAGTTAGATGCTACAACTGCCCCTCCATGGTAGAGAGGTTTTTGCTTAGGATTTAATAAATGTGGTATTCCTCCTAATTTTGTTACGATCTCCCTCCCTAGCTCTATTCCATCTCCTTCTATTCCAAAGTGAGTCCCTGGAATCAACTCTACTGCTTCCGCAATTCCTGCAAAAGCCTGTAAAGGATGGAGAGATAAATAATTTATCTTTACTTGAGGATCCGCTGCCATAGTTCGTGAGCTTGTAGAACCTGAGCAATGAATCCAATACTGTCCTTCTCGATAGAGACCTTTGTCCATTAACTCCTTAGCCGCTACAGGGATCATTGCATCTTGGGTAGTAATAAACACTAAATCCGCTTCTAAAATCCATTCCTCTATGGGGCGTTCATCCCATTGCAAATAACGACAAAACCTCTCATAAGAACTTTTACTGCGGGTACGAACCCCTACTAAATTATATCCAGCTTCCTTTAAGCGGATAGCAATGGCTGTTCCCACGATTCCTGCACCAACAATCCCAAAATTCATGCTCTTTCCTCCTAATGCAAAAGCGCGTAGTAAGGACTAAAGGTTATTTTATAAAAAGGCACCCCACAAAACGTGACGGTGCCTTTAATGCTTATCTCCTTCGCCGTCTCGGTCAATTGTGATCCAAGCGGGTTTCACAGAGTTACTTATAAAATTATGCTAGAAAATTTAAAAGCCCGAATCCACTACCAATCTTCTTCAGTACAATTCCCCAAAGGGATATTGTCTGTTTCCTGGTATTGAAGTGGATATACTTCACCCTGGCCAAATACCTCAG
>JAAZLD010000069.1 GCA_012799495.1 Desulfitobacterium sp.
CTTCAAGGTAATTCTTCCGTGAAAATTAAGAAAAGGTATATACAATTTTAAATAATCCTATCATAAAATTCTTACTTTCGGGATAACTTCGACAATCTTCTACTAAAAATTTGATTTTCTTTGCTACTTTTCCTGTGATATACTCAGTTAATGATAAGGGAGTCTTATACTATTCTTTAAAGATAGATTTTAATCAAGTTCAAACCAAATGTAGGAGGAGCATTTAAATGCAGTATAAATTTTCCCGGACGGAAATACTCATCGGTAAAAGTGCTTTAGAAAAACTAAGCCAAAGTACAGTAATTATCTTTGGTATTGGGGGAGTAGGTTCTTTTACAGCTGAAGCATTAGCTCGAGCTGGGGTAGGCCATTTAATTTTAGTTGACTATGATGAAATCTGCTTAACTAATATAAATCGCCAAATCCATGCCCTCCACTCCACCATCGGTAAAGCAAAAGTTGAGGTAATGAAAAATCGCATTCTGGACATTAACCCTAAAGCCAAGGTGGAAGCCATCAAAGAATTTTTCTCAGCGGAAAATGCGGAGATGTTCTTTAGCTATAACCCTGACTATGTGGTAGATGCCATAGATACTGTCTCCGGTAAGGTGGCTCTTGCCAAAGAGTGCATCCAACGGAACATTCCTATTATCGCCAGTATGGGAGCAGGGAATCGCCTATCTGCGGAAAGTTTCCGAATCACCGATATTTCCAAAACCAGCGGTGATCCTCTCGCCAAAGCTGTCCGGAAGTTACTGCGGAAAGAGGGTATTACCAAAGGGCTTAAAGTAGTTTATTCTCCAGAACCAGCCCTAACACCTCTACCTTCGGAAGCCGATTGCCGCAATAATTGTATTTGCCCCGGGGGAGATGCCCACTGTGCAATAAAACGGCAAATACCTGGTAGCATTTCCTTTGTTCCGCCCGTCTCCGGCCTCTTAATGGCTGGACAAGTGGTAAACGATCTGATTGCTGATTGTGAGCGAGCCTAAGTGTGAGATCTTCATTGAGCTCTTAGTTAAGATCATAATTGAGTTCTTTATATGCTTCTCCCTGGAAAAAGGGATTTTAGCTAGAGTAAAGCAAACACTTGGGTTGGGGAAAACTTAGGCAAGGCAAAGTAATCTTAAGAATCCCTTGAACGTGTTAACCCAAAATAAGAAGAAAATATGATATGAGTATGAGTTTGCATTTGGATTATGGATATGAATATGAATATGAATATGGATATGAATATCGATAAGACATGAATATGAAAGAAGAAGGAAGTTCTCAAGGTTTAAAAACCTACGAGACCTTCCTTTTCTTTATACTACATATCTATATTTTCTGGGATTTATCCTTAGTCCCTGCTTGATTATCTGCTTGGTTATCTGCTTGATTATCTTCTTCCTTATTTCTATTCAATGTTAGATTCAGCTTTTCTCTATTACTCCAGATTACCTATAAGTCTAAAAGTACCTTAGAACATCATGGAGTTCCATTTTTAAAGTCCTCCAAGCAGGATAGATCATAGCCACTAAACCTACTAAGAGGGAGGAAATTATTAAAGCTACTCCTAAGCCATAGTGGGGGCTAAAAGTTAGATCCCCATACCCCAAGAGAGGCCCTAAAAGATATGGAGCAAAAATTCCCAGCAGATACCCCAAAAGACTGCCAGCAAGACTGATAATTATAATCTCTCGCCCCAGTAAGGAAATAATATGTTTCTGGCGAAAGCCAATGGCTCGCAGAACTCCTAATTCCCGCACCCGGTCTTGGACATTCCCCGCTAAGGTCACAATAATCACTAAAGTTCCGATAATGCCCATTGCCAGGGAAACAGTCCAGGAGAAACTAGTAAAGCGCTCCACATTTTCTCGGGAACCTTGGACCAGCTGAGTCACTTCTGCCACATTAACCTCTGGCAATAAAGGAGCTAATTGGGCTACTACTGCCCCAGGCTCAGAAGTATTCAGTTCGATTAGAGACCATTCCGAGTCTATTCCTGTCAGCTGGCGGGCCGTAGGAATGGTGGTAAAAACCCCTTGGCCTTCAGGACCGCCAGTATCACTCATAATACCCACGATAGGATAGGTAGTTCCCTTTAATTCTATTGTATCCCCTATATTAAGGTTAGAATCCATAGCTAATTGAAAGCCCAAAACCACTTCATTATTTTGGGGAGTATCCCCCTGGATCCTCCACCAAGGCTTCATCCTTAGCTCCTCCTGGAAGTCCAGCCCAATAATCATATAAAGATTTTCTCCCTCCACTGAGCCAATAACTTTGGGAGCGATAGTTACTTGGGATCCATCAGAACCTATTTTAGAGCCCGCCTGAGAACCTTTATTAGAACCCATCACAGGGCCTGTATTAGACTCCATCTCCGACCCAATATTAGCACTGGACTCTGAGCCGTTCTCAGAGCCCACTTCCTGGGCGATTAATTCCACCGTATCTCCGGGGAGCTTTTTTACTTCATACTCCACACTGGAAACAGATAGCCCCCCATAACTGAGATTTAACTCCTCAGTACGAGGACTAATTACTACATTAGCCCCATATTCCATCAGACTTTTTTGCAAATCTTCCTTCATTCCCATGGCCAGGATGGTTAGAGAAGAAATAACTGCCCCAATAAAGGTGAAAACCAAAATCAGAAAAATGGTTTTACCTGGACGACGTCTGAGGTTTTGAAGGGCTATTTGGTTAAGTGTCATAAGCAACCTCCCGCTGAGTACAACCAATTAAAAATAGCGTAGAGCATCTACAGGTTCCAGCTTGGTAGCCTTCCATACGGGATAAACACTAGCCACAAGACTTACTACCACCGCTATCAAAAGGGAATAAAGAGCCAGGATAGGCTGAAATGGTACCTGTAAACTCATTTGGGCTAGGAGGGAACCAAACTCCATAGCTAGCCCCATCCCCAAAGCAAATCCGGGGAGGATCAGGAGGTTGGAACCAAATTGGTCAATTTTATTGGATACATCCTCCTCCATGACTTGGACAGTGGTAAAAAGAAAAACACTAGAAGCAACTCCGATAACAATACTGAGGAGCAATAAAAGGGAACGGAGCTTCCTTCTTTTTAAATTACCTAAAGAGATGTTGATAATCCTCATAGACGGCCACCCACCGGCTCCGGCTTTTTACTAATAACCCCATCCCGAATCTCTACTGAATGGGTAACATAGCTTAAATTCTCTAAATTATGGGTTACCATGATGACCGTTTGGCCATCTCCATTGAGAGACTGAAAAAGCTCCAAAATCTCACTGGCCGTCTTGCTATCCAGACTCCCAGTGGGTTCATCGGCAAAAAGGATCACCGTATCATTGACTATTGCTCGGGCGATAGCCACCCGATTTTGCTCTCCCCCGGAAAGCTGATTGGGTAAGCGCATCCCCTTTTTACCTAGCCCCACTTTTTCTAGAACACTTTGAGCCATATCTCTTTGCTCTTTTTTCGAGTATTTGCTAATGGCTAAAGGAAGCATAATGTTTTCCAAAGCTGTTAAATAGGGAATCAACTGATATTGCTGAAAAACAAAGCCGATATATTCATGGCGAAAATCCGCCCGTCTTTCTTCACTAAGTTCATAGATAGGAATATCATCGATGATGACTTCCCCTTCCGTAGGGGGATTCAAAGCTCCTAAAACACTGAGCAAAGTAGATTTCCCGGACCCCGAAGGACCAAGCAAGGCCAAAAATTGACCTTGCTCAACCTCTAAATTAACATTTTTCAGGGCCTGGACTACTCCTTCCCCTCCCTGATAGGTTTTGGAGAGATTTCTTACTTGAATAAGACTCATATCATTCTCCTCTGGCAAACTTTATCTTCTCCGTGAGCTTTATTTCTTAACCGAATAGAATCTATTGGTGAACTTAAGGTTCTCGGCAGAGCTGGAACCCTCCTACTTAATCTAAACTTCACTCTTGATTTTCTGCTTAACTTAATTACCCTAGGTTATTTGTTCAGCTTGAACTCCTCAATTAATAAACTTCCTCTAATAAACTTCCTCGGCTTAACCCTTAAACTCTCGGCTGCCAAGCGTTAAGAATTGCTTCATCCACCTCAATATTGTCCCCATTTTGGGTATAGATCAGGCGGTCTGGTGGGAAATCCTCGCACCCTCCGGAAATACCTTTAAAGGTTTTAATATCCCAGATAGAGTTACAAGCATTACAAGCTAAGTATTTTCCATCAACACGGAAGGAATCGCTATTACAAGGCTCGCAAACACTTACTGCTACTACTACCCCACCATCAGGCTGGACTAAAGCTGTTAAAGGGAGAATTTTCCCTGGTGCACGATATTGGGTATAGATAAATTTCTTTTCCTTGAGTTCGGATAAGGTGGTTACTACTACCTTCCCATTTTCGGCTGTAACAGGGTCCACTTTCACCTGAGGAATAACAGAGTTTTCATAGGATACAGTTTCACCGATGGTAGCTATAGCGTACTTATCAGCATCTCCTCCTCCGCCCCAGAAAAAGACTCCAGCTAGAATAGCTATTCCCAAGGCAATTACACCGCCAATTAGTGGTCCTTTGCTCTTTTTTTCTGGTTGAGTAAATTTTTCTTTCTTTGCCCTTTGCTTATTGCTCATTTCCTAACCCCCTAGGTTTTTTTAATTTGCCCTTAATTTGCTCTAAGTTTGTTTTCCTTGATTTACCCTAGTTGTTCTAGTTGCCTTAGTTGATTTAATTATTTCAATTGTCTTAATTGTCATTGGTAATGACCTGCCAATAATATAATCAAATCTACTTGCTTTTGCAAGTATTCCTATCAATTTTATCATATTACCATTTTCTTAAGATTTTATTATTAATCTCATAAGGGCTATTGCCAAAGGAAGAAGATAAGTAAGGGGACCAACCGATTATGGAAATAGAAAAAAGGTTCTCAAAAATACTGAGAACCTCTAGGGTATAAATCTATTTATTTATAAGTCGCCTACATTCAAAGCACGGAAAGCATTGAGAACAGCCAAAATTGTTACTCCCACATCGGCAAAAACCGCTTCCCACATGGTAGCTAGCCCAAAGGCACTAAGGATTAAAACTCCGACCTTAATCCCTATAGCAAAGATGGCATTTTGTCGGGCAATCTTTAAAGTCTTTTTCCCTATTTTAATAGCGGTAGCGATCTTAGAAGGCTCATCATCCATAATGACTATATCTGCTGCTTCAATAGCTGCATCAGACCCTAGCCCTCCCATGGCAATTCCAATATCTGCTCTTGCTAAAACAGGAGCATCATTGATTCCATCACCCACATAAGCCAGTTTTCCATGGGAAGATTTCCCCGCTAAAAGTTCCTCCAACTTGGCTACTTTATCTCCCGGCAATAATTCCCCATAAACTTTGTCTAAACCTAATTCCGAACTAACTTTTTCACCTACTAACTGGGTATCGCCAGTTAACATCACAAGCTCCCGGATATTGGCTTTTTTGAGTTCAGAAACTGCTAGTTGGGCATCATCTTTAATCTCATCGGCAATGAGGATATATCCTGCATACTGACCATTTACAGCTACGTGGACAACTGTACCAGGAAAGTCCTCCTTATGATAGGAGATATTCATCTTTTCCATGAAACGGAAATTCCCTGCCAAGACTTCTCTACCATCCACAAAAGCTGATACCCCATGACCAGGGATCTCTTGGACTTGGCTAACCCTTTGATGATCGATCTCCTTATTATAGGCATTTTTAATGGAATGAGAGATTGGGTGATTTGAATAGTTCTCCGCATAAGCTGTCAGTTCGAGAAGTTCTTCCTCACTCATCCCTTGAGGTTGTACTTTCTGAACCTTGAAAACTCCTTTGGTGAGGGTACCTGTTTTATCAAAGACAAAAGTATCTGCTTTGGCTAAAGCCTCTAAATAGTTGCTTCCTTTAACCAAAATCCCCTTCCTTGATGCTCCCCCAATTCCTCCAAAGAAGCTCAAAGGAATAGAAACTACCAAGGCACAAGGACAGGATACTACTAAGAAAATTAAAGCACGGTAAACCCAAGTCTGAAAGGTTGCTCCGGGGATAAATATTGGTGGTAATACTGCCAATAAAGCAGCAATAAGCACCACTATCGGGGTATAGTAACGGGCGAAACTAGTAATAAACTGTTCTGACTTGGACTTATTACTGCTGGCATTCTCCACTAAGTCAAGGATTTTGCTGACAGTTGACTCTTCATATTCTTTAGTAACTTCCACTGTCAAAAGTCCCTGTTCATTGATACAACCACTGAGGATCTCATCCCCAGGTCCCACATCCCGAGGTAGAGACTCCCCGGTTAAAGCTCGTGTATCTACAGTTGAAAAACCATCCTTGACTATACCATCTAAGGGAATACGCTCCCCAGCTTTGATAACAATAATCTCTCCCACTTGGACTTCATCAGGTTCCACCTGGAGAAGTTCTCCTCCTCTTTGGACAAAAGCATAATCTGGACGAATATCCATCAAATCAGCAATGGATTTTCTGGATTTATTCACAGCATAATCTTGGAAGAGTTCCCCTACTTGATAAAAAAGCATTACAGCTACCCCTTCAGGGTACTCCCCAATAATAAAGGCACCAATAGTTGCTATACTCATCAAAAAGTTTTCATCAAAAACATTTCCATAGCGAATATTGTTGAATGCTCTGAGGAGGACATCTCCCCCAACAAGTAAATAACTTACTAAGAAAAGGGCAAAGGCTGCCAAAGGTAATTGAAAATTTATTTCTAGTACTAAAGCAATAGTAAAAAATATACTACTGATGAGAATACGCCCTAACTGTTTTTTCATCATAATAATCCTTACAAACCCTTACCCTTTCCCGAGGACTACTTGAGGCTCAAGTTTCTTAATTATCTTTTCGGCTTCTTCCAGAATCATGGGCATTTTCTCATCTTCACCTTCGATAACCATTTTAGTGGTCATGAAGTTAACAGTAACTTTAGAGACACCATCTAATTTGCTGATTCTCTTTTCCATTTTGGCAGCACAATTAGCACAGCCTAAGCCATCTAATCGAAAACTCTTTTTCATATAAACTCCTCCTCTTTGCAAAGGCATCTGATTTCTTTAACTTTAAAATTTTTTACCTAATTTTCCCTGTCCTTCTTAACTCTTAATGCTCTTTTTTATTTTTCTAATCTCGCATTATTGAATTTCCGGTTTTTTTCTCTGGTTTACTCCCTATACTGAACCATCATATTTAAACTTCCTTAATGTGTTCTAAGCCCTTTTCAAAAATATCTTTAACATGGTCATCAGCTAAGGAGTAATAAACATTCTTCCCTTCCCTCCGGAATTTAACTAAATTGGCATTCCGTAAGGAGCGTAGTTGATGAGATATAGCAGATTTGGTCATATTCAATAGGACGGCCAAATCACAGACACACATTTCATGCTCATCTAAGGCCCAAATAATTCTTACCCGAGTGCTATCCCCTAAAACCTTAAAAAAATCAGCTAAGTCGTAGAGGACATTTTCTTCAGGCATTCTTTTTCTGACTTTCTCTACCACCTCAGCATGGATCATATCACAATCACAAGCAAATTCATTTCTCGACATAATGAACCTCCTCCCTTCCATACTCAAGCCCTAAATGAACTAGAACTATGTAAACTATGTTATGAACATCAGTTGAACGGTTGAACAATTGAGCAATCATTCAATTGTTTATCATTATTATAGTTGAGCATTTGCTCAACTGTCAAGATAGTTTTTATGGATTTTGATTAGCTTAGGAGCGACTTGAAGTCCGAAAAAACTTCCTATACTAATACTATATCCCTTTATTCTTCAGATCCCCAAGAGTAACTTATCATACAGTAGAGAGCACGAAAGTGTCCAGTGGACACTTTCGCCGAGGCGGATTCCACAGAAAAAGCAAACCCGCAGAGGATAACGCGGTTCCGCAACATTAGCAGTCGCAGGTTCACTTCAGGTATTACCATTGGGTTCGGCTTCGCTGCAGCGGAAACGACGACCCACGCCATGGAGCGTTTGAGGGTTGCGGATGTATGATAAGCTACTCTCCCACCTACATTTTCTTCCTTGCCCCCTCAACCAAACCCCGGAAGATCCTTTGACTATATTGATCCTCAACCATAACCTCAGGATGCCATTGAACTCCCACACAGAATTGGGCATCCCTTCTTTCAATACTTTCGATAATACCATCAGGAGCTTTCGAACTTACTAGGAAATCTGGCGGGATTTCCGATACTGCCTGATGGTGGAAGCTATTGACTTGAATCCTCTTCTGCCCTAGAAGTTCCCTCAACTGTGAAGGGAGAAGTTCTACTTCATGCCAAGGAGAATTCCTTGGTGCTTTTTGTTTATGTTCTAACGAATTAGGTACTTGGCTGATAATATCCTGATAGATCTTCCCACCAGCTGCAACTACCAACACCTGAATCCCTTTACAAATCCCTAGCAGAGGTAAGTCCACCGCCAAGGCCTCTTGGGCAAGGAGAATTTCCCCTATATCACGCTCTGGCTGGCAATCTCCAATACCCCGTAAGGGAGTTTCTTTCAGTAAAATCGGGGAAATATCCCCACCCCCGGTCAAGATGAGTCCTTGTATAAGTCCCATTACTTCCCGCACTTCTTCAGAACTTGATACAGGTGGTAATAAAATAGGCTGACCTCCGGCTCTTTTTACAGCATCTACATAATAACCCCGTGGATAGGTATTGATTTCTTCCGAACAGTGAGCAACTGTAATCCCTATAATAGGCTTCCGCCCTAATTTACTAACCATCTACTCTTGATCCTCCTTGATATCACAATATTTATACCCCTCGCAAAACCCGATCTTAAGGATATTTTATTCAGCTCTAGCTCAAAAAAGACAAAAAAATAAAAACAGCATCAGTAAACTAACGCTGTTCTTCCGCTGTTCTTCCGAACTAATATATTCTGTAATTTTATAACACCATAATGAGAAAGAAAGATTTGCTTTTTATTCGCGAATACAAATAATCATATCCAAAAGTATAATTACTAAATATCTGTTAAACCTAAACTAATTTCAATAGCCTGATCCACTCGCAGCATAACTTCTTCATCAATTACTGCAACTTTCTCTTTAAGACGACTTTTATCGATGGTTCTTATTTGCTCTGCTAAAATTACAGAGTCCCGCTCCAAG
>JAAZLD010000070.1 GCA_012799495.1 Desulfitobacterium sp.
CAAAGCAATGGAGATACTTAGAAGCGGACAAGCTTTTGCTAAACTAGAAAATTGGGTGAGAGAACAAAATTCTAATCCGGAAAAAGGACTAGCTAAACTTAATGCTTTGGCTAGCCAAGGCCTTGCTCAAGCAAACTAAATCATGAGCTAATTATTTTCTAACTTTCTACTCATTATTGCTATAGACATATAAAAAGCACTGGTTAATTCCAGTGCTTGAAAGGATGAATTTCATGAAACTCTACGCTATCAAAACTAATGATCAATATATCAGGATAAACACCCTGGAAAACAAATATGAAATTGTGGGAATGGATAAAGCTAGCGTCTATCCACCAGAAAAACTCCCTCAATTAAAAGAGCATCTGGAAAACGCCCGCAATCTAGGTCTAGAGAATATTCGCATAGTTGAGATGGTCATAACCGAAAAAGATTATATATAGATTAAAGATTGTGCCACTTCCTTCTTCTTTTATTTACCATATAATTTCCAGAAATTATTAACTAACCTTTGCCTAAGTATTCCATGATTGATATAATCTAGATATTAGTATGCCGCAGTGGAGAAAGAAGGTTAGCATTTGGATATGACTGAAAAGTGGCAACCCCATTTCCTAGCTACAGGTGTAGGCAGCCTTCCTTACACGGATGTTAAGGAAGCATTAAAACAAATCTGGAAAGCTCTGCCTTTAGCCCCCCATTGGCCCCAGCTCCCCCAACTGGGAGCAAAGAGCTCCTTTGTAGGGCAATATTTACGGATTCTAGTGGAGTTAGGCATTATTGAGGGCTTTGAGCAAACCAAGTTTCAAGAAAATCTACCTGATTGGGCTGAACGAATGGCTAGCTTTTATGAAGTTTACCTTCAGGCAGAGGAAGGAGATGAGGCTGCCCTTGAGAGGTTCAGCTTCACCCTTGAAGGAGGAGTGGGCCTGGAAGAGTTCTGCAACGAACTAAACCAGCAAGGCACCCAAAATGCCCTTTTACTCAAAGGACAGCTTAGTGGCCCAACCACATTAGGAATGCAGATAACTGACCAAAATCGTCGAGCTTGCTATTATAATGAACAGCTTCGGGATATTCTTGTTAAAACCCTTCGCACCCATGCCCGATGGCAGACAAGAAAACTAGCTCAATATGGCTTACCTGTTTTAGTATCCATTGATGATCCAAGCCTTTATGCCTATGGCTCATCTACCCACCTTACTCTAGATCGGGAAACTCTAATAGCTAACTTAAATGAAATCGCCGAAGGCATTATCGCAGAAGGTGGCATACCTGGATCCCACGTCTGTGCAGGAGCGGATTGGACTATTCTTTTTGACTCAAAAATTCAGGTAGTTAATTTTGATGCTTATGAATATATGACTAGTATGATGACTCTAGCCCAACCCCTTGATGAATTTTTGGCTAGAGGAGGTATTCTTTCTTGGGGAATCATCCCCACCTCAGCTAAAGCTTGGCATGAAACAAGCACGAGCTTAAAAGAGCGCCTGGAAGAAAATATTGCCCAATTGGTGAAAAGAGGGGTCAATGAAGAAAGATTAAGAGCCCAAAGTATCCTCACCCCTAGCTGTGGAACAGGAACTTTGGATGTTGCTCTATCAGAAAGGATCTATGAGCTTTTATTTGAACTCAGTTCTATTTATCATCCCTAAGAAATTTAATGGGAATCTTACAATCGTTGAGGTATAGAGCTTACTAGCAAAAAAGACGTGCTATTCACAGCACGTCTTTCTTTATGAACATATTTAGTTAGCAATGCCACTGGTTCACTTCAGGTACTACCCAAAGGTTTGGCTTTGCTGCTGCGGAAACGAGTTCTATAGCACGGAGCGCCGAGTGGCGCGGATGTATGATAAGTTACTTAATCCACTGCCTTCAACGACTCCACCATCTGGATTTTCTTTAACTTCTGATACATTATCACATCAACCAAGGCCGAGAAGAATAGGGTCAGGAGAGCTGCAAAGACAAAGGCGCTAGGTTGTAAATCTCTCCCAAACATAAACTCTGGAGATTCCGCTGTAAGGATGACAAAGTCAAAGAGGAAGATCCCTAGTACCAGTCCCACCAATGTTCCAATCAGGCTAAGGATGCTGATTTCCCGGAAGATATAGCTTCCTACTTCCCGATGGTGAAAGCCTAGGACTCGAAGGGTAGCCAGCTCCTTATTCCGCTCATTGATATTGATATTGGTCAGATTATAGAGAACAATTACCGCCAATGCCCCGGCTGCCAGAATGATGACAACTACAATATAGTCGATACTAGAAAGAAGATTATCGAAGGTTCCTTTGGTCTGGGAAGTAAACTGGGCGTTAGAGACCCTTTCACTA
>JAAZLD010000071.1 GCA_012799495.1 Desulfitobacterium sp.
CATCTAGCCTAACCTCTTCCCACTCCCCATCAAATCCAGGTAGCCTTACATCTTTAGTTAAAAGTTTTTGCATAAACCCTTTCTTCTGTTTCTTTTTATCATCTATTAGTTTTTCTTTTAATTCTAGAGCTTTGTCCCAAGTGGAAAGGATTTGGGCGATTTTTTGTTGTTCTAACCATTTATTAGGCACGAGGATCTTTACATTTGCAATGTCTCCTAGATTTATTTTTTGTGGAACTGCTTTTAGTAATGATCTGCTTATAATTTCCCTCTTAAAGTTTTCTCCCTTTGTATACATATAAACATATTCAGGTAACACATTTGTATTTAATTTAATCAAAGCTAAGCTTACATATATACTTGCCTTTACATCCCAATCGATAAGTTTTGTATCGCCTATACTTCCGATTCTTGTCATTAAGACGTCTCCCTTTTCAACTGGACATCTTTTCGAAAGTTGAATATGCTCTTCTTTAGATATAAACTTCGTGTTTTCAAAATCATTATTTGTTATATTTTCCACGCTATAAAATTGTACACCCGAATCTGTGTATTTTGGTGTTGAATGAGTTCCATCAATTATCCTACTAGAAAGCTCACCCAACCTCTTTACTTCCCAATCCTCAGGTATAATCCCAGCCTTAGTCTTCTTATACCCTTCCGGCACTTCTCCCCTATTTATCATTTCGATTCTTTCTCTAATTTCCGCATTCAATATTTACACCACCTATTAATCTGTAGGCATATTCCTTTTTCTCATTTTAACCTGGGCCATGTTAGACCATATTCCCGACGTCGGCAAAATGGTCTAACAAATAATTTAGGTTACAACCCTAATTCCTCTAGGTATTTGGCCATCTGTTCTTCTACTTCTTTTATTTCTTCCTTAATACTTTTAATGTTTTTAGCTACCTCTTCCATGTCGACTGGTTCTTCTTCTTCAAAGGTATCTACATATCTAGGTATATTTAGGTTATAGTCATTTTCTTTGATTTCTTCGACACTTGCTACATAGGAGTATTTATCTATCGTTTCATATTTTTCATAGGTTTCGACTATTTTTTCTACATCTTGCTCTCTTAATTTATTTTGGTTTTTACCTTTTTCAAAGTTGCCTTCTCCAGAAGCATCAATAAATAGTACTTCCTTCTTGGTTCTATTCTTTTTGAAGACCATGATACATGCAGGGATTCCTGTGCCAAAGAATAGAGCCTCTGGCAGACCTATTACAGCATCCAGTAAGTTTAATTGGATTATTTCCTTTCTAATTCTACCTTCACTAGCTCCTCTAAATAGTACTCCATGGGGTAATATTACTGCCATTCTCCCATCTTCAGCTAAGGAATAAAGCATATGCTGGACAAAGGCATAATCTCCCCTGGAAGCTGGTGGGACTCCCCAACTAAACCTGCCATAAGGGTCAAGTTTTGCTTCCATTTTAAACTTTTCGTCATTATCTCCTGCAAATCCCATAGCCCATTTATCTAGGGAAAATGGTGGATTTGCTACTATCACTTGAAATTTCATTAACTTATCATCTTCTAAATGGAGAGGATTAGATAATGTATCTCCCCATTCGATCCTGGCATCATCAATACCATGTAAGAACATATTCATCATACAAAGGGAATGGGTTTGTCCATTTCTTTCTTGGCCATATACAGCAACTTTTCGGTTAGGTACTTGATTTACTACTCTAATAAGTAATGAACCAGAGCCGCATGTAGGATCGTAAATCCGATCATTTTCTTTTGGTTTCACGAGTCTTGCTAAGAGTTCTGATACCATTGATGGGGTGAAAAATTCTCCACCTTTTTTCCCTGCATCAGAAGCAAATCTTTCAATCATGAATTGATAAGAATTCCCGATGATGTCTTCGTCACCTATTTTGGAAGGTCTTAAGTCTAATTTCGCAAAATCCTCTAGTAAGGTTCTCAGCATTGCATTTCTGTCTTTTGTCTGTCCTAGTACCGCTTCACTATTAAAGTCAATATTTCTAAAGATGTTTCTTAATTTTCCTGGGTTATCTTCCTCGAGCTTTGCTAGGGCTTTATTGATTTCATCCCCTACTTCTGAGGCATTTCTCTTACCGTAAAGATAGTCAAATGTGGATTTTTCACTTATAACAAATCGTTCTCTTGCTAAAGCCCTTTTTATTCTCATTTCATTTCCATCATATTTTTTGGTGTATTCTTCTAGTTTTTCTTTATAAGCATCACTTAAGTACTTTACAAAGAGCATTACAAGTACATAGTCCTTATATATACTGGAATCGATTTTCCCTCTAAAAGTATCACAGGCTTCCCATAAAGTTTGATTGATTTCTGCTTGGGTAGTTTTTTTATCCATAGTCTTTATTCTTCCCCCTTGTTTCTAGTGATTAATATATCTGTTAATCCTTTGTAGTACTTTTCTTTTTCCTGTACTAATTTCTTGAGTAGTTTCAATTCTTTAAGGTGCAGTTCTCTGATTCTTGCGATTTTTTCTTGAGTCTCTATAGGAATTTCTTTGATTTCAATGGAGGAAAGTACAGTTTTATTGGTAGTTGACATAGCTGTACCAGTTTGTGATCTGGTTAGCTCTTTTTTTACTTGATCAGAATTTAGATACCAGGTTATGTACTCCGGGATATAATTTTGGTTCTTAAGTCTAATGATTGAAAAATAAGAGGGCACTAAAAGATCTGCAGTATCTTGATTGATACAAACTGCAGTATAAGGTGCACTTAATCTTATAAGAACATCTCCTTCTTGAGTGAAATACTCTTTACTTAGCTCCTCATTACTCGAAAAAGGTTCAAATTCCTCATCACTGAAAGCCCCATTATCTTCAATATTGTTTAGGGTTAGTAATTTATAATTCGCTTGTATTTCGTATTTAATGGTTGCTTTTTTTCTTGTTAGGACTAAACCTGTCCTTATTTCAGCTATTTCCCTAAGTTTCATTTCACACCTCCTCAGATAGTCAAATACAGTATATTACACTGTGGTTTAAATTGTTAAATATAATATATGACATATTTTATGTTCTGTCAACTCTTCTGAGGCTCATATGGTTTTGATTACATAATGGAAGGCAGTAAAAGTTTCTGTAGAATTTGTACAGGAACTTTACTGCCTTTATAACAATGTCATTTTTGTGTTCATATACCATACCACTATGAATCAATTATTTTTTTATCTATGGAACGAGGTATGCACAAAAGGGGCTGCTACTTACGAACTCTTATGTTCGGTTTGCAACAGCCCTGTTATTATGAATGAATATTCTTCGTTCTCTTAAATTTCCTGAAAGCCTTTTGAAGTATTTTTATTGATACCGAAAATCAAGAATCGGTATACTACTTCGCTTGCTCTACATCACTCAAAACTTTATATGCAAAATCAAAATTCGGTAATTTTCCCCATAGGTTGCTATTCCCTATGATTGCAATTCGATATTTTGCTCTTGTCACTGCAACGTTAAGTATATTGGGCTTTTTACTCGCCCATTGCGCTGCTCCTATGCCGCTTTCCTCGTCACAACCGAGAATAAGTATAACCTCATTCGCTTCTTTTCCTTGAAATGTATGGATAGTTCCGCAGGACGTATTGATCCAATTATCAATATCATCTCTATTAAAAGTCTTATAATTACTGTAAATGTGTTTTTTAAGCAGCCTTTTCATGTTTTGGATAACAGATTTAAATGGACTAATAATATATAAACTGGGAAATTCGTTTTTTAAAGTTAATGAATTTAATACCATTTCGATTACCTTATCTCCTTGCTCCGGCACAAAATGATCCTTTCCTCCGTTCTCTTTCCCCTTTATATCTATCCATAGGGATTTTTCCAATAATAGCAAAACATCTTGTTTGGGTTCTGCTGATTGCTTGAACATTCTTTTATTATATGCCACTTTATTTGAAATCAAAAACATGGGGTCCAGGCATCTTCTATGTACAACAAGTGGGCATCCAATCCATAACTTGCCATTGTAATGCTCTCGATATCCTCCATAAAGATTAATATTGTCAGCAAACATTTGAACAGAAAGCTCTTGGGGTCTATATAAGTCATCTATTTCAAACTCGTCGGCAAATCTTTTTGAAAGCTCTTTGGGGACAGTTACAATTGGCTCCACCTGCAATGGATCACCAACAATAATAGCTTTTCTTGTACGCCATAAAGCTCCTAATGCCGAATATGGAGTTGCCTGCCCTGCTTCGTCAATTATTAAAGTTCCTAATTCTTCCTTATCTACATACTTTAAAAATGTTGAAACTGAAGCAAATGTTGTGGATACCACTGGGACAATTAATAACAACGTGTTTAACAGATGTGCATAACTAGATGCTTTATCTTTCTCTGAAAAGCTTCCGCTCCACATATTCACAAGACAATTCA
>JAAZLD010000072.1 GCA_012799495.1 Desulfitobacterium sp.
GAAGCCAAGAACTTTAATCCCCAGGAGCTAGTACGCCCTCAAATTAAAAAGCTCAAACCCTATGAAAGCAATGCCGTACCTGGATGTATTCGTTTAGATGCCAATGAAAATCCTTTGCCCTGGCCAGAAGGAATGAAGGAAAAGCTATATAATACTTCCATTCCCCTTAATCGTTATCCTGATGGAAATGCTTTAGAATTAAGGAAAGCTCTCGCGGAATATACCGGGATTCCGGTGGAGGGAGTTCTCACTGGGAATGGGTCTGATGAACTAATTCAACTGATTATGGGGATTTACGGAGGAGAAGGACGAAAAGTAGTCATTCATCCTCCTACTTTTAGTATGTATGGGGCTGCTGCTCAGGTGACAGGAACGGAAGTCATAGAAGTTCCTTTAGTGTTGGAAGGGGAAAGATTAACCTTAGATGTGGAAGGTATTTTGCGAGAAGCCCGAGAAAGTTCAGTTAAGATAATCATTATTTGCAATCCCAATAACCCTACGGGGACAGTTTTTCCCCGGGAAGATATCCTGCGAATTGTCGCTGAAACTGGAAAAATCGTCGTGGTAGATGAGGCTTATTGTGAGTTTGCGGGAGTTACCCTTAGTGATGAAATAGCAAACCACCCTAATCTCCTTATCTTCAGGACTTTTTCCAAACTTTATGGGATGGCAGCCTTAAGATTAGGCTATGTATTAGGAGATCCTCGGACTATTGAGATCATCAATCGGGGACGTCAGCCATTTAATGTGAACTCCTTTACTCAAAAGGCTGGAGTTCTTGCCTTGCAGTATGCAGCAGAGTATGAAAAACAAAAGACAACTCTATTGGAAGAGATGGATAAGATTATCGATGTATTGAATTCTTTTCCCCAAGTAAAGGTTTATCCCACACAGTCTAACTTTGTCCTTTTTCAGGTGGAGGAAACAGATAGGGTTTATGAGGAATTGCTTAAAAGGGGTTTGCAGATTCGCAATATGGGGAATTTGCCTGTCCTGGGTAAATCTTTACGCCTTAGTGCTGGATTGCCAGAAGAGAATCAGCGTCTGATTAAGGCCTTAAAAGCAATTTTAGCCCAGGAGTAAAGTAGTGAACCTTGTCGCTCTAGGGAGAGTTTTTTAAATGAAATTCTGGGGTTAAAGAAATAATAAATAAAGATAAAAACTATTCATCTAAATGCTCCTAGATAGGAAAGATGAGTATTCAAAGTGGGAAATGTTCTTCGTGATTAAAATGTATGAGGCTTAACTTTTGGACTAGGGAGGGATAGGAAATGCGGGTAGCAGAAATAGAACGTAAGACTAATGAAACGGATATTCGTTTAAGAATAAACCTAGATGGTACAGGGGAAGCCCAAGTAGATACAGGGATCGGATTTTTTGATCATATGCTCATTTCTCTGGCTCGTTTTGGCTATTTAGACTTAGATGTAAATTGTGTAGGGGATCTGCAAGTGGATTCTCATCATACCATTGAAGACTGTGGAATCGTCTTAGGACAAGCTATAGCTAAAGCCTTAGGAGACAAGGCAGGAATTGAGCGGGTAGGAGATGCCTTATTACCTATGGATGAGGCTTTGGTTCAAGTGGCCTTGGACCTTTCCAATCGCCCATACTTAGTTTGGAATGTAGATTGTCCAGATGGAATGGTAGGGGAGTTTCCCGTTGAAATGGCGGAAGAATTCTTTCGAGCGGTAGCTGTTCATGGAGGAATTACTCTGCATATCAATCTCCTGACGGGTAAGAATCGCCATCATATTTTAGAAGCAGTGTTTAAGGCTTTTGGACGGGCCTTAGGAAAAGCCGTAGAAAAGAACTGGAAACATGAAGGGGTTCTTTCGACTAAAGGTGTTCTTTAAAAGGTCGAGGTTTTCTTCATGAGAAGGTCGAGGTCTTCTTCAGGCAAAGTGGATCAAAGAAGTAGTTCAATATGAGTGGTTTAAGAGAAATAGATTAAGAGAAATAGATTAAGAGAAATAGATTAAGAGAAATAGATTAAGAGAAAGATTAAGAGAAATAGATTAAGAAAAAAAGTGGGTTTAGAAAGCAAGTTGACATGACTTTTCATTAGAAGAAGGCCAAATTATGTAGCAAAGTGATATAGATCAAAGAGCTAGACTAGTTTAGAAAAGTAGGTGCAGATTATGCGGATTTTTCCGGCGATTGATTTAAAAGAAGGTAAGGCTGTTCGTCTTCTCCAAGGGAGAATGGAAGATGTAACAGTTTATGTTGATAATCCATTAGAAATTGCCCTGGGGTTTGAGGAACAAGGTGCAGAGTACCTCCATGTAGTGGATTTAGATGGAGCTTTTGCTGGTGAACCAGTCAATGATGAAATAATCCATCAACTGATTAAATCATCAGGTCTTAAAGTTCAAGTAGGTGGAGGAATTAGAACTCTTCAGCGAATCGAAGAACTTTTATCTTATGGAGTAGAGCGAGTAATTCTAGGAACAGTAGCAGTCCGTGATCCCCAGTTAGTTGCCGAAGCTGTCCGGAGATTTGGAGAGGCTATTGTTGTAGGAATCGACGCTAAGGATGGCTGGGTTGCTGTCCAAGGCTGGGCGGAAAAGACGGAAGTTCGGGCTTCGGAACTAGCCTTAAAGATGAAAGAAATGGGGGTAAAGCATATTGTCTTTACCGATATCGCTCGGGATGGGATGCTCCAAGGAGCTAATATTGAAAGCACCGCCCAATTAGCTCGGGAAAGTGGTTTGAATGTGGTTGCTTCTGGGGGAGTGGCTACCTTAGAGGATATTATCCAATTACAAAAAGTGGCTGACGAAGGAGCACCTATTTATGGTGCTATTATTGGTAAAGCCCTTTATACAGGGGCCTTTACTCTTGCCCAAGCTTTAGAAATAGCTAAAGGGGCTCCTAATAAAGCTCAGGAAGAGAATGAAACTAAGGTAGAGAACCAAACTAAGGGAGAGAACCAAACAAATGGAGATAGCAAAATCAAGGAAGTGAAGCGGATTATTCCTTGTTTAGATGTGAAAGATGGGCGAGTAGTTAAAGGAGTTAATTTTGTTAATATTAAAGATGCCGGGGATCCAGTGGAATTGGCGGCTCTATATAACCAAGAAGGGGCCGATGAACTGGTCTTATTAGATATTTCCGCTTCTGCTGAAGGTCGTGGAACTATGGTGGATGTGGTCAAAGAGGTTGCTCAGAAAATTTCCATTCCCTTGATCATCGGGGGAGGGCTGCGGACCATTGAAGATATTCAAAAAGTCTTAGAAGCAGGGGCTGATAAAGTTTCCCTCAATACTTCTGCTATCCAAAATCCCCAATTGATTGAAGAAAGTGCTAAAACTTTTGGTAGCCAGCGGATCATAATAGCTATTGATGCTCGAGAAAAAAGTCCTGGATCTTGGGAAGTTTATATTAGTGGTGGGAAAAAAGCTACTGGAAAAGATGTTATTGAATGGGCAAAAGAGGTGGAAGCCTTGGGAGGGGGAGAAATCCTCCTAACCTCTATGGATCGGGATGGAACCAAAAATGGCTATGATCTAGAACTGACCCGGGCTGTAAGTAGAAGTGTTTGTATCCCTGTGATAGCCAGTGGTGGAGTAGGGAATCTGGAGCATTTAGCCGATGGATTAAAAGTTGGAGAAGCAAGTGCAGTATTGGCAGCCTCTATCTTCCATTATGGTGAGTATAGTATTGCTGAAGCTAAGAATTATCTAGAAAAGCAAGGGATTGCCGTGAATAAAAGATAAAGAGACCCGATTTAAGGAGGTGCTATGGGCAAGTCCCCTTTGGGAGGGGATGGATACCCAGAAAACATGAGTAAAGAGAGTAAAGAGAGTAAAGAAAGCACAGATGTACGAGAAAGTACAGATATAAATAAAAGGACAGAAAGCACAGAAAGCACAGAAAGGACAGAAAGCAAAGTGTGTGCTGATCAAGTAATCACCCTACCTGTCGGCATCCGCTGGAACTCCCATGGCTTGATTCCGGTAATTGTCCAGGATGGGGATACTCAAGAGGTCCTCATGCTGGCCTATATGAATGAAGAGGCTTTAAAACTAACCCTCAAAGAAAAACGAGCCTGGTATTATAGCCGTAGTCGCCAGTCCCTTTGGCTGAAAGGAGAGAGTTCCGGGAATACTCAAGAAGTACAGGACCTGCGCTTTGACTGTGATAAGGATGCTATTTTATTAACGGTGAAGCAAAAAGGAGTTGCTTGTCATGAGAACTTCTACTCCTGTTTTCATTACAAAGCAGAGGAAAAGGACTTTACCTCACTAGGAACTCCCCATGAAGTCCCAACTCCCTCTTTAGGACGAACTTTGGAATTGCTAGCTCAGGTAATCCATGAGCGTAACCTGGAAAGACCTGAGGGATCCTATACCACCTATCTTTTTGAAAAAGGGATCGATAAGATTTTGAAAAAAGTGGGAGAGGAAAGTGCCGAAACTATTATCGCCGCCAAAAATGCTTCCCTAGAAGAAATTCGTTATGAAACGGCGGATCTTTTTTTTCACTTATTAGTTATGTTGGAAGAGCGAGGAGTTGGTTTAGAGGAGATTGCCAAAGAACTACAAGGCAGACGTAAATAGAATTAAGGAAGACTCAAATAGTGTCTATTTCATTTAGTTAATTCATATGGTATTATTTGAGAAGAAAATCCTTGCCATGGGGATAAGGATAAAATTATGGAGCTAGGTGATTATTTGTGAAGAAAATAAACAAGAAATTAGCTCTGATTACAACTTTAATGACTTTGTTATTCTTTTCTGCCTGTAACTTCAACTCTAATCTCGTTGCTACATCTAGTTCTCATGGAAAAGAAGGAGTTTCTCAGAATTCACCCCAAGATTCTCCTGAGGAAGAACCGCAAATGTGGAATTATGAGGACTTTGCTATGGGTACAGTCATCACTCAAAAGGTATATGGAGTAAATGTGCAAGAGATCATGGAAGAAGTCATGGAGGAATTGGCAAATCTCGAGGCCCTTCTAACTTTTAACGCTCCTGGAGGAGATGTTAATAAACTAAACGAAAATGCGGGAAAAAATAGTGTGGAATTAAATCCTCACACTATTGCTATTCTTAATAAATCCCAAGAAGTAGCTGAAGTAAGTGGTGGAGCCTTCGATGTTACAGTGGGGCCCTTAGTTAAAGCCTGGGGAATTGGAACAGAACAACCTCAGCTTTTAGAAGAAAGTGATTTAGAAGAGCTTCTTCCTTTAATAAATTATCGGGATTTAATCATCGAGGGAAATAAAGCCTTTCTGAAAAATGAAGGACAAATGGTAGACTTGGGAGGAATCGCTAAAGGATATGCTGGTGATATAGCAGCGGAAATCTACCGCAGCCATGGGATCGATTCTGCCTTTATTAACTTAGGTGGAAATGTAGTAACTATCGGAAGTAAACCTGATGGGAGTCCTTGGGCTGTTGGGATAAATGATCCAAGGAGTCCTATTGCGGAGAAAATGAGTAATAATCGTGATTATCATGTAGGTGCAGTTACTGTAGTAAATAAATCTGTGGTAACAGCTGGTGATGATCAGCGTTATTTTCTCTATGAGGGAGAACGTTTTCACCATATTCTAGATCCCCACACAGGCTATCCTGCCCAATCAGATTTGATGAGTGTTACCTTAATCACCGAAACTTCTCTGGAAGCGGATGCTTTAGATACTGCAGCTTATATCTTAGGTTTAGAACAAGGAATGGAAATGTTAAAAAAGTATGGTAGTGTAGAAGCGGTTTTCATTACAAAAGATAAAAAGATCTATGTAACGGAAGGAATAAAAGAGGACTTCCATTTCCTTGACGAAACCGGTGAATATGAATATATTGAAAACTAAGGAAAAGTACTAGGAATAGAGAATGGAGATTAATAGATGAAGAAACAAGGGAAAAGGAAAAAAGGAGATCTAATTATTATTCTTATAGTTCTCTTAGTGGGTATAGGAGCTTTTACCCCCTGGTTAATGAATAAGCTTAATGCCAATGAACCGGGAAATCAGGAAGAACTCATCGCCGTAATTAAACGGGGCGGCAAAGAAATGGAAAGAATAAATCTCTACGACATAACAGAGCCCACCCATTTTCACTATGAAAATGGCATCGAGCTGACTATAGTAGCTGATCATGGCAGTATTAAATTCTTAGAATCTCAATGTCCTGACCAGATTTGTGTTAACACCGGCCTTTTGACCAAGCCAGGTGATATGGCTGTTTGTTTGCCTGGTGAGACTATCGTTATGATCGAGGGTAGCCAATATTGATTTACTATCAAATATGATTAAGGGCAGTGGATGATTTGAGCACATTAACTTCGAATCCCAATAAACGGTTTGCTGTTTTAATTATTTTAGTTACCAATGCCATTATAATATCTTTCTTAGAGTCTTTTATCCCCATACCTACACCTGTCCCAGGAATAAAGTTAGGATTAGGCAATATCATTACCATGATTGCTATCGCTTTTTTACCATTAAGAGATGTACTAGCAATTGTGGTAATTCGTTGTTTTGTTGTAGCTGTTTTGACCAGAGGAATTATGATGCTAGCCTTTAGCTTAAGTGGTGGTATCTTAAGTGCTCTGGTAATGTGGATTCTTTATAAGAAATTAAATGATTACTTTAGTATTAAAGGAATCAGTATTGCGGGAGCTATAATTCATAACCTTACCCAATTGACAGTAGCTTCCTTTATTCTTGGTCAAATGGTAGTCTTTTACTATTTGCCAGTTTTAATGATCTCAGCAGTAGTTACAGGCTTCATCACAGGTACTATAGGGGAATTAGCTATCACGGAAATGGATAGTAGACAGGTCTTTACTTCTCCCGGAATCGACCCTATCGAAGGAACAGGGGAAGGTGGTTTTGTAAAATATTCTTTCTCTGCTCCCTTAGAAGAAGAGCCCAAGGGATATTCCATGGATGGAGGAATAAAGTTCATCTTGGCAATTGCCTTGATGGTCATACCCTTTTACATCCAGGGTTTATGGAGTATTTTTCTTTTTGTGGCCTATCTTCTTCTAATAACCTTTGTTTTAAAGGTGAATTTCCGAACTCTTTTAATAAGTGGAATTTCCTTTTCTATAATCGTCTTGCTTCCTTATTTCTTTGGGCTTTCTTTAAATGCCTTGCTCTATTATTTTACTCAGAATGAAATCTTTGCTTTTCATGGGTATTGGGCTATTTTCAATAGAATATTAAAACTCTTTGTCATTTGGTATTTAAGTATCCTATATTTCCATACCACTCCCATGACATCTTTTTTGGGATTATTGGACAAAACCACTGCACCTTTGAAGAAAATAGGTCTATCCATCGAGAACTATTTGAAGGTGATCATGTGTATTGTAATCCTTCTTAAAGCTATGGGTAATGAATTAAAAGAGAATCTAGGGCAGAAAATGCGAGGAGTTATGGGAGAGAAAAAAGGGCGCTTCTCCATAAATGTTAAGGGTATAGCCCAATTAATCGTTAATTTAATCCTAGATTCCTTTAGAAACCTTGATACTATCGAAGAATATGTAGATAGAGTTAAACCAGAGGACCTCTATTACTATAAATTTAAGTTCACTGTTAAAGATGGGATAGCCTTACTTAGTTTTGCTTTCCTAATAGTTGGAATCTGGATGTTGGAAATAGTATAAAAAAGAATAAGAAATGGTACAAACGGGAAAATCTTATTAGATTTATCCCGTTTTTTCTTTTATTTGGCAGTTCTTCTTTTGTTTTACCTAATATTGTAAGAAGAATTTAAAGATAGCCAAATATTGCTCAGTTTTTGCAAAATAATTTAAAAGAATTCTAAAAATAGTTATTGACAAGATCTATACCCTCTGGTAAAGTCTAATTAAGAATGGTTGCATGAAGCAAATATTGCATAGACACCATTTGTTTTGTGCAAAGTTTGTCGAGACATCTATTGTTTTCTACAAGATTGTGCAAGTTTTTGTTTTCATCAATCATTCAGTCTTTTTAGGAAGAGATATGACAAAGGAGGGAAAGGGAGAAGGATTAAAAAGGGTATAAACTCTTAGAGGTAAAGGGAAAAAATTATCAAGGTTAAAGAAAATCACTAGGGAAAAGAAAAAGTAAGTGCAAAAAGGTTGTTTCACAATGGAGGAGGAAGGAAATGAAAAAATTCAAATCCTTAGCTGCTGTTATCGCCTTAGGAGCAGCATTAGTATTGAGCGGTTGTGGTGGAAATAATGCAACTCCTGCAACAGCAGTAGGTGACCAAGATTCTAACGCTACTCAAGGTAAATACGAAGACGGTATCTACTTTGCTATGGAAGATGAGTACGCTGGTAGCGGTTGGAAAAACATGGTGACCATTGAAGTTAAAGATGGTAAAATCGCTGATGTTGAGTGGAACGCTGCTAACAAAGCAGGCGGACCTGATAAAATTACCTTCTCAAAATCTGGTCAATATGGTATGAAAGCTGGCGGAGCAGCTGCTGAATGGCATGAGCAATCCGCTAAAGTTGAAGAATACTTAATCCAAACCCAAGATCCTGAAGAAATCAACTTTATCAATGATGATGGCAACACTGACGATATCGCTGGTGTTACCATTAAAGTTCACTATTTCTTTGACTTAGCTAAAAAAGCTCTCGATGCTGGCCCTGTAGGCAAAGGTAAGTATCAAGATGGAGCATATTATGCAGCTGACGCTGTTCCTGCTAAAAACGGCTGGAAATATTTCGTAAGCATGACTGTTGTTAACGGTAATATCGTTGCTGTTGACTGGAACGCTGTTGACTTAGAAGGAAGACTTAAAGACACTCTCTCTGAAGAAGGGGAATATGCATTAGCTCCTGGTAACCAAGGTGAGTGGCACGAGCAAGGTCAAAAAGCAGAAGCATATCTCATTGAAACTCAAGATCCTTCCGCGATTACCTTTAATGACACTGGAACCAAGACTGACGATATCGCTGGAGTATCCATCTCTGTTGACTCCTTAGTCAACTTAGCTCAAGAAGCTCTTAATAATGGACCTATCCCAGAAGGTTCTTACAAAGATGGTTACTATTATGCTGCAGGTGATGAGTTCAGCAATGGCTGGAAATACATCGTTAACGTAGCAGTTAAGAACGGTTCTATCGCTGGTGTAGGCTGGAACGCCATCTCTGAAGAGGCTGACGCATCTCACAAAAAGTGGCAAGCTCAAGAAGGGGAATATGCATTAGCTCCTGGAAACCAAGGTGAGTGGCATGAGCAAGCTGCTAAAGCTGAAGCTTACCTCATCGAAACCCAAGATCCCACAAAAATCACTTATAATGACAGCGGAACCAAGACTGATGATATCGCTGGAGTATCTATCTCTGTTGACACCTTATTTGACCTAGCTGCTAAAGCTTTAGAAGAGGCAAAATAAGTCTGTCCCAGATAATAATTAAGTATTCTTATAAACCTCTATAATATAACTTGATAATGAAGGAGCGGTTTTCAAGCTGCTTCTTCATTATTTTTTATCCTTATTATTTTTTATCCTTATTCTTCTAAATTTTATATTTTCGATTTTTTTATTCCTATTCTTCTTCCTTCTAGTCTACAAAAATAAACTTTTATACCTATCTAAGAATGAACTTTGTCGTATATAATAAGAAAGGAAAAGCTATCGTAGCATTTACTTTGGAGGTTAGGAGGATTTCAAAAATATGTTGAGCAAAGAGAACAGCTCCTTGAGAACTAGGCTATTAACTATAGTAGTTATATTTACACTTCTTACTTCCCTTATGGGATGTTCAAGATCAGAGACTGATACGAGAGTTCAGGAAGTAGAGCCTGTAGCAGAGACAACCTTTCTCATGGGGACAGTAGCAAAAATAACTATCTATGATGAAATCCAGGATAAAGAAATATTCCAAAGGATTTTTGAGCGGATCCGTGATATTGAAGAACGAATGACCATCAATGATCCTGAAATGAAAAGCGAAATTACACGCTTAAATGAGGCTGCTGGTAAAGAGGAAGTGCAACTTAGCGAAGATACTTTTTTCATCTTGCAAAAGGCCAAATATTACTCTGAGCTTTCTCAGGGAAATTTCGATATAACTATTGGACCTATAGTTAAGCTTTGGAATATCGGTATGGAGGATGCCCGGGTACCTGCTGAGGAGGAAATCGACGAGAAACTTCCTCTAGTAAACTACCAAGACTTAGTATTAAATGAAGAGAAAAGGACTGCTTTTTTAAAGCAGGAGGGAATGATGGTTGACTTAGGGGCTATTGCTAAAGGGTATGCAGCAGATGAGGCAGCGCGGATACTTAAGGAAGCAGGGATTAAACACGCCATTATTAACTTAGGGGGAAATGTGGTTACTATCAATACCAAACCTGATGGCTCTTTGTGGCGTTTAGGCTTGCAAGATCCTTATGAGCCTAGAGGTAAATCCATGGGGGTAATTTTGCTTAATAATCAAACATTAGTCTCTTCTGGTACCTACGAGCGTTATTTTGAACAAGATGGAGAAGTCTATCATC
>JAAZLD010000004.1 GCA_012799495.1 Desulfitobacterium sp.
AACAGGGTCTTATTATCTCTGTGGTCTTCCGTTTTATAACCTTCTGGTTTGTCATTATCATGAGTCTTGTTGTTCTAGGAATCAATCGCATAGTCTTTGGGACCAAATTCTTTGATAAGACACCCAAAAAATAATATTTAGAAAACACACTATGCACATGGAAATATTACAACGTAAATGTAATTTCGAGGGAACCCAACTAACTGGGGTTCCCTCATTATATTTTTAATCAAGTTTCGCCAAAGTGATTTGAGCTCCCACATTAGGTGCTAGGGGTAGTGTTATTGCCAGCAAGGAATCGTTTCTCAAGGAAACTGTATCTCCGGCAGCGAGGGTCAAAATAGCTGAACCTGACAATTCTCCTGCGGCAATCAAAGCGGCTTTGGGAGTAGACGGATCAACAGTATCATTTACAGCAATTGCAATTTCGGCACCGATGCCAGCGGTAATACTTATTGAATAATCTACGAGATAATCGCCTGCTTCCAGGACTGTAATGTCAGTTGAGCTTGGTGCATGAGTTACATTGGAGAGAGGTCCATTACTGCTAAATGGTACATCTTGACCACCTAAAATTGTTTGATCTGCTAAAGAGGCTAAATGGTAGACATAACCGTATGCTGCTAGTCCGTCTCCAGTGGCTCCTGTAGCACCGGTAGGGCCTGTGGGTCCGGTCGGTCCTGTGGGGCCTGTAGGTCCTGTGGGGCCAGTGGGGCCGGTGGGGCCTGCAGGGCCAGCGGGTCCTGTTGGACCAGTAGGTCCGATGATTGGCTCTAATGAATCGAGCTCCGCCGGCAAGATCCGATGAGCATCAACTAATTCACCTGCTGCATCCTTACCCCAAGCTGATATGGCTACAGTTTCCGAACTAGTGGTAAAGACAAACTCGATGGCATCCAGGTCTGCAAAGTATTTTCTGAGAACAACCTCTCCTGGATTTATACTTAATAATTCTAAAATATACACATTTTAGGCTAGACCGCTGAGATAATAACCGATAATTTGGACAAGTTCCGTGGCATCCCCATCATTGGTAACCCTTAAGGGAAAGGATTCCGAAGGACGCACGCCGTCAACTGGAAAGTTTTCTATTAAACCAGTAGTTAATATTGCCATTTACCCATCTTTTTTGACTAGTTTAACTCTCAAATTGTTCTAACTCTTGCGCAACTACTCTATGGGCAGTTTGCAAATTACCTTGAGCATCTTTTCCCCAGAGGGTTACTGCTATAGCTGGGGAACTAACAATGAAGTTAAACTCAAAGTTATCAAAATTAGCGTAATAATCCCTTATAGCTACTTCACCTGGCCTAAGGCTAAACAATTCTTCCACATACAATGTCTTGGTATTTCCCACTTGGTAAAAACCTCTTACATGGACAGTATTTGTTGCAACATCATTGTTTGTAAGCAATACAGAAAGGGAGGAACTTGGCCGCACTCCCTGTAGGGGAGGATTGTTTACCAAACCCGTTGTTAAAAATGCCATGTTACACCTCCTATATATAGGACTCCACTCTATCCTATGGTACTTGTTTTCCAGAACCTTTATGGGCATAAAAATAAGCTGTTACTCAAACTTTTTAGTTCTTTTAGCAACAGCTTTTATAAGCATTATATTTGTGTTTTTACTGTCTAAATACCTATTGATTCTATTATTTAAATAAGCAGGTAGGTAAATAGGTAAGTAAGCAAATAAATACAACTAGAAAAGATGGAGGGTAATGATATCTTTTACTTATTCTTGGTCCTTTTATTAAATACCAGAAAAATCATACCTATCGCCGCAAAAATCCCAATTATAACCGGAACCTTGGGAATATCTCTATGTTCCACACCTTCTTTATACTCCGCCCGATGGCCCATTCCATCATCGGCAATGGCTCTATGAACTTTGAGGCTGGGGTCAAAGGAGTATTTTCCTTCTTCATCTACCGAACCTTTTCCTAGCTCATTTCCCTTTGCGTCAAAAATTGTAACCTCAGTTCGTGGAGAAAAACCACCACCATCATATTCAACCTTTAGCACTCCTGGCTCTACCAACTTTAGATCCATTCCATGGGCGTAGACTGTGTCGGGGGTTAAGAAGAGGACCCATGTTAAAAATAATATACAAATTAGGCTCCATTTACTCTGTTCTTCTATCTTTAATTTCAATTCCTAAACACCCTTTCCCAGAAAGACATCTACTACCTAATCAATTTACCTTATTATCTAGCATCCGAACCTAGTTATCGAACTCTTTCTATTATCGAACTTACCCCACTAATGCTCTAATTTACCTGCCCCTAATCAACATCTCATCTTCTAGCTTGCTACCCAGCTTTTCTTATAACTTTCTAAAAACTTAATTGCAAAAGCTGTTACGATTGCCTCGGCCGCCATTATAGGTAAATGACCTACCAGGACAATCTGCACGATAGAGAAGCCACCCTGAGCAAATCTACTATCCGTCAGGGCAAGAAGGATGATCAAGATAGCAACCGTCATCAAGACCGATAATCCCCCTACTATACCACCTTTAATAGCAACCCTATTAAGAGGAAGCTTATGATAAATTAAGTAGGATAGATATGCCGGTATGGATAGCATTATGGTATTTGCTCCTAGAGCCGTTATCCCTCCGTGCCTAAACAGCAAGGCCTGTAATAATAAAGCCGGAAAAAAGGCCCAAGGTGCTCTTTTGCCAAGAATAATACCGATTAATCCGCACAACAAAGGATGAACGGAAGTAGGAGGAACAGGTATGGAAATTAGGGATACCGCAAAGAAAGTCCCCGCCATTAAACTAATCTTCGGAATTTCTTCATCTTTAAACTCCTTTGCCACCAGGGCCATACTGGTTATGGCAACCCCGTATGTAGCTAGAATAACAGGAGTACTGAGAACACCATCAGCTAAGTGCATTTTTTCACCCCTTATCTATTTAATGATGCACCCCGAAAACTTGAACCTTTGCAAATTGTTCGGGGCCCCTAAAAATTCTACTTAGTGACTATTTACCTCTCCTTCATGTTCTCTCAGAGGTAGGATTTCATTTTCATTTTCATCAAAGATCTGCATATTGCTCTCATGAGGCATATGCTCAGTTACAATGGCATAAGTACCATCTTCTTTAATCTCGAAGTAAATATGTCCATGATCTTCGTTCATTTCCAAGGTATAGGCATAATCTGGCTTAGCTTCAAAAGTACTTTCTTGTTTGATAAACTCTTTTTCTGTTTCCATCAAATGTGCAGCATGATGATCTAAATCAGTAATATTAGCGCCCATTTTTATAAAGCCTACATCCATGGTTTCATCTTCACTTGCACCAAAATGGAATAGGTACTTCCCTGCTTTGAATTCAAATTCGCCAATCCATTCAAATTCGCCATGAGCATGTTCATGTTCGTGATCATTACCGTGCTTATCTTGATGATAGGCCTCTCCGGTTGTTCCCCCACTACATCCCCCCAAACCTACCATCAAAACCAATGCAAAAATAAATACCCCTAGAATTTTCTTCATTTTCTTTCCTCCTTTAAATAAAATATTTAAAGCTTTTTTGTTTTAAAACTGTGGCGGAAATACTCCTTGGCTTCCGCAAGAGTTCGTGGTTTAAAATCACTATCCTCAAACAAAGCATAGAGCATAGGTTTATTAAGACCGGCTTCTTGATAAATATCTTTCTTTGTTAATACTTCTGGTACTGTTCCGGATTTAAGAACTCTTCCTTCCCGCAAAATTACAACATTATCTGCCCATTCATAAGTTAAATCCACATCATGAGTAGAGAAGATAATTGTCTTTCCTTCCTTAACCCATGCATCCAGAAGCTCTTTAAAGTAGTGTAAGGAGCGACCATCTAACCCTGAAAAGGGCTCATCGCAAACAATGATGCTAGGCTCTAGGACAATTAAACCAGCTACAGCCACCCGTTTTTTCTGGCCCAAACTCAGATAATAAGGTGGATAATCGAGCAAGTCTTCAATATCTAAATCCCGGGCAACTTTTCTAATTCGTTGGTCTTTTTCATCTTCAGGAAAATTATAATTATCTAAGCCAAACTTAATATCTCGGTATACAGTAGTGGAAAACAATTGGTGATCCGGATAGTCAAATAAAAATCCTACTTGCCGCCTTATTTGACTGAGGTTCTTTTCTTTTACCGGCAGATTTAAGACTACCACAGAGCCTTTTTGGGGGATATTGATGCCGTTAAAATGATAGAGTAAAGTAGTTTTGCCACTGCCATTAACACCTAAGATAGCAGTCTTTTTTCCACCTTCAATGTGGAGATTTATATCTTCTAACCCTCTTCGATTATTGCTATAGGTAAAGCTTAAGTTTCTAATTTTGACTACCATCTTACACCATCCCGTCAATTATCAGCACTAAGGCTAGAAATAGTATCAGGACAAGGGAGTCTCTAATCAGCTTTTTGTTCCGAAGCCCCTCCTCCCTGGCCACACCTTGAAATCCCCTGGATTTCATAGCCTGAAAAACCATCTCACTATGGTAAGTGCTTTTCAGGAAAAACCCGCCAATCCACTCCCCAAAAATGCTCAAGGCAGACAAGCCCTTTCTTCTATTTATACCTCTACTGTTTAGAGCTTTTCTCCCTATTTGTACATCCTCATTGACCATATGAAAATACCTAAAGGTAAGGGCCAGAATCCGATTAAACAAAGGGGGCAAGCCTAGGCTAAGAATCCCATCTACTAAATAGAGGGCTGAATTCTGCGCCACAATAGTCCCTATCAAAAGAGAGGATATTAAGATTTTGGCTAAAAGGATCAAGGTGAAGTC
>JAAZLD010000073.1 GCA_012799495.1 Desulfitobacterium sp.
CTTGGGAAGATACTTATTACTCCTCAACTAAGAATTCCGATTATATTCCAGGCCAAGTATCACAGTTAGTCAATGATACTTTTTCATCTGAGGGATTGTCCCAAGAAGAAAGAACGGTATTATTAGGTGAGGAAAAACCCAAGGTAGACGATCTAAATGCCACGGAAAACCAAGAAAAAACAGCGAAAAAAGAATCCAAGAAAGAAGAAGGAAGAATACAAGGAAAAAATTTTCTGAAAGAAAACCCAGAAAGATTATTTCCAAATAAAAATCTTCAAAAAAAGATATTTCCAGAGATAACTACCCAAGAAATTCTGCCAGAAAATGCTAACCCTAATGGGGAAATCAATAAAGTAACAACTGGAAAAGAAAATACAATAACACAAAGAGAAATTGCCAGTACTTTAGCAGTAGATGAAGGACCGATCAAGAAAGAAAAAGATGTTAAAAACCCACTTCTTGAAAATAGAGAGGTAAATTTCCTAAAAGTAAATAGAAAAAAATGGGTACTTCCATCTATTGATTTACTGGAGCCTGCCCCTAAAGTTAGTATTGATTATGAGCAGGAAACTCAAAAAAACTTAGAAAAAGTTCTTGAGGATTTTGGAGTTAAGGCGAGGGTAATTCGAGTTGCCCGAGGGCCAGTGATTACCCGTTATGAGTTAGCCCCTGCTCCAGGAGTGAAGATCAGTCGCATTGTAAACCTAGCTGATGATATCGCTCTAGGTTTGGCTGCCCGGGATGTACGGATTGAGGCACCCATCCCTGGAAAATCAGCTATTGGAATAGAAGTTCCTAATAAAAATCCCCGACCTGTCCCTTTACGAGAGGTTGTTGAAACTCCGGAGTTCAAAAATGGAAAAGCGAAGCTGAGGTTCGCCTTAGGTAAAGATATAGGCAATCAACCAATTGTAGCTAATCTAGCTAAAATGCCACACCTTTTGGTAGCCGGAGCTACTGGTTCGGGAAAGAGTGTTTGTATTACCGGAATTATCAATAGTTTTCTCTTTAATGCCACCCCTCAGGAATTAAAATTCTTGATGGTGGATCCTAAGATGGTAGAGTTAAGTATTTATAATGGTATCCCTCACCTTTTAGCCCCAGTAGTGACAGATCCTAAAAAGGCATCCGGGGCATTAAAATGGGTAGTGAAGGAAATGGAAACCCGTTATGAGCTTTTTGCTGCCTCAGGTGTAAGGGATATCGATAGATATAATCAGATGAAAGCTCAAGAAGAGGGTAAAGACAAAGATTCTCCACCTGCTTTACCCTGGATTGTTGTAATTATCGATGAATTAGCGGATTTAATGATGGTAGCAGCTACAGAGGTAGAAGAAGCTATATGTCGCTTAGCTCAAATGGCTAGAGCTGCCGGAATTCACTTGATTATAGCTACTCAACGGCCATCTGTAGATGTAATTACAGGTCTGATCAAAGCGAATATACCTAGTAGGATTTCATTCGCAGTAAGTTCCCAAATTGATTCCCGGACTATTTTGGATTCTACAGGGGCAGAGAAACTATTAGGAAGAGGAGATATGTTGTACTCTCCCCAAGGGCTTAATAAGCCAGTACGAGTCCAAGGCTGCTTGATTACAGATGATGAAGTTCAGCGGATTATTGACCATTGGAAAGTTCAAGGCAGTCCGGAATATCTCGATCTGGAAAAGTTCGATTCTACAGTACAGAGCTCTAATATCGAGGGCGGGGGAGTGGATGATGAACTCTTCTTTGAAGCAGGCCATTTAATTCTTACTACTGGAATGGCTTCTGTATCATTCTTGCAGAGAAAATTGAAGCTTGGCTATAATAGAGCTGCTCGACTAATAGATTTATTAGAAGATAATGGCGTTGTGGGAGGTTATGAAGGGAATAAACCTCGCCAAGTTTTATTGACCTTAGAAGAGTTTAAGGAACGTTTCGGATCCCTTTAACTAACCTTCCCTTAGGGTAGTTGTACCAATTAAGGAATAAAGAAGCAGAGGCAGGAAATAATAAAATTGGTCACTAACCTTATGAGGAAGGAGTACTGATATGAGTATTCAATTAAAATGCGATGCAGTTAACTGTGTTTACAATCGTAGCCATCTGTGTTCCGCGGAAAAAATAGAAGTCCAAGGAGGCCCTACCACAAGTGGAGATAACACCTTCTGTGGTACTTTTGCCAGCAAAAGCATAGGAAACTTTGTTTCCTCTTTGGGGAATATGAATTATAGTGAGGCCCTCAAACAAACCATATCTTCGGAACCAGTTATGGATCCCAGTA